>CAUZTE010000039.1:0-8660 GCA_963582565.1 Dehalococcoidia bacterium
GCAATAGGCGGTTTCGTCATGAAGCCGGACAACGCCCCCAACACCCTGATAGGCATTGCCATGTTCCGGGACAAAGAGTGATTTGTTGCCAACGGTAAGACCGAGGCGCAGACTGCCTGGTTCAATGAACTCATGCAGTACCTGGAAGAGGAGCCTGTCTGGGAAGACGGCGAATACGTCATGGAAGACTCAAAGGACATATAACAATGGCTATGATTTTTCACATCGCACCGAAAGACAAGTGGCTCAAATCCAGGTCCAGAGGCCAGTTCTCCGAGGAGAGCCTTCAGAGCGAGGGGTTTATCCATTGCTCCACAGCTGAGCAGGTGGTGGCCACGGCCAACAGGCACTACAAAGGCCAGGACGGTCTAGTTCTTCTCAACATCGAAACCAGCGACATCGTCTCCGTCATCGCCTACGAGAAAGGTGGGGACAGCGGTGAGAACTACCCGCACATCTTCGGACCCATCAATCACGATGCGGTGAAGGATGTCATTGATTTCCCTGCTTCCGGCGATGGCACGTTTGTCCTTCCCGCCTCTCTGAAGAGTTAAGAAACCAGCCCGAGTACGTCGTAAATTCCAGGGTTGCCGGAACCCTGACGGTTTCACCTATCCACCCTTTAGGGCCGTTGCTATAATGGCCCGACCTTAGGCACAGGAGTACCCATGCGAGACCTCATCGAAAGCGCCCTGAAGGGCCACAATGCCGACTACATTGAAATACGGATCGAGGACACCGAGACCACCAACATCTCGTTCCTTGGTCGTGAACTGGACTCCATCGGCCACAGCACCGGCAAGGGCGGGAACGTCCGGGCTTGTGTGAAGGGTGGTTGGGGGTTCGCCTCGTTCAACGACCTCGATTCCATCCGCTCCAAGGTAGAGCAGGCGATAAGCCAGGCCAGGATGGTTGGCAACGAGAAGACGGAGCTTGCTGAAGCAGCCCCGGTGATTGCCATCGTTCCACCTCACATCATCAGCGACCCCGCCGATGTCCCCCTTTCAGAGAAGCACCGCATCATGGAGGAATATCTTGATCTGCTGTGGGGCGGCCCTGAGATCCAGACATCTTCTTTGAGGTACTCGGACGGGCATCGCAGGATGTTCTACGGCAACAGCCAGGGCACCTACATAGAGCAGGCGCGCATTGATGTGAACTTCTGGGCCAGCGCGGTCGCCAGAAACGGCGGCGACATCCAACAGGCCAGCATCAGCATGGGCAGCCTTGGTGACTTCGGTCTGATTCACCGCATGCAGAGCGAAGTTGCCGAGCTACCGCATAAGGCCTTGGAGTTCCTGGCGGCTCCGCAAGTGCAGGGCGGGGAATACACGGTTGTCCTTGACCCCGTACTGGCGGGAGTGTTTGTCCACGAGGCCTTTGGGCATCTATCGGAGGCAGATCACGTCTATGAGAACCCCAAGCTCCGAGAAGTGATGGTGATGGGTCGAAGGTTTGGTGGAGAACACCTGAACATCGTGGATGGTGCGAAGATCCCCGACCTGAGAGGCAGCTACCAGTACGACGAGGAAGGCGTGGAGGCTCAGCGCACAGACCTCATCCGCGAAGGCGTGTTGGTGGGGCGTCTCCACTCCCGAGAGACTGCGGCCAAGATGGGCGAGAAGCCCTCGGGCAACGCTCGCGCCATCGGGTACCAGCACCCTCCCATCGTCCGCATGACCAACACCATCATTGAACCGGGTGAGGCGACGTTGGACGACCTGCTGGAAGGTATCAAAGAAGGCGTCTACTGTAAGAACTGGTACGGCGGCATGACCAGCATGGAGCAGTTCACCTTCTCGGCAGGTGAAACATACATGATCCGCGACGGTAAGATAGCCGAGACGGTCAGGCCGGTCATGCTCTCAGGCAACGTCTTCAGCACGTTGGAGAATCTGGACGGCGTGGGCAATGACCTGGAGATGAACGAAGGTGGAGGCTGCGGCAAGGGCGGACAGTCACCTCTCCCGGTTTCCAACGGCAGCCCACACATCAGACTGCGCAACTGCCTGGTTGGGGGAGCCTGATATGCTGGAAGACCTCCTGACCCAGGCGCTGAAACAGGCCGACCAGGCAGAAATATTTCAAGTCAGTAGCCTGAGCACGCCCATCTCCTTTGAAGCTAACCGCCTTAAAAGTGTTGAGGCGCGGGACTCCAGTGGCGTTGCGCTGCGCATCATCAAAAACGGCCGCATCGGGTTCTCTTCTACTACGGACATGTCAGACATGGACGGGCTGGTGGCACGAGCTGTGGAGATGCTGCCTTTTGGGGCGAAAACCTCGATGAATTTCCCGGCTGCCAGCGAGTACGCCGATGTCGTTACATTCGACCAGGTCACATCCGACCTAAAAGTGGAGGCACTGGTTGAAGCCGGATCCAAACTCATCGATAAGCTGCACGCGGACTGGCCGGACATCGTGTGGTCCGCCGGCGTCTCGAAATCCGTTTCCTCCACCACGTTGCTCAACAGCAATGGGTGCCATGCGGAGGAAACGACCAGCGCTATAGGTATCGGGATGGAAGGAACCCTGGTCAAGGACACGGACATGCTCTTTGTCTTTGAGGGCCAGAGCACCTGTCGGCCAACCATAGATACGGATGCAATCATTGCTTCAATAGAGCGCAAGCTCAATTGGGCAGAGCACGTTGCTCCGGCACCCACCGGGTCCATTCCCGTGATATTCACCCCTAATGCTGTTGCTGACCTTCTTCTGGAGCCCCTGTTGGAAGGGTTTAACGGTAGGAACATCGTTCAGAGTTCTTCTCCCTTGATTGAAAAGCTCGGCACCCTGGTGTTAGACCCACGGCTTTCGGTCTGGGACGACCCCACCCTCCCGTTCATTTCGGGCAGTGGTGCGTTTGATGGTGAGGGTATCCCTAGCAGCCGGTTGCCCCTTATCAAGCAGGGCGTCATCGCCAACTTCATCTATGACCTCCAAACTGCCGCCCAGGCCGGGGCGCGTTCCACCGGCAACGCTCACCGCGGGTTGGGGAGCCAGCCCAGCCCGGATACCAGCGTCATCGTCATTGATCCGGGCGATACTTTGTTCGCGGACATGATCGCCGGATATCCAAAGGCTCTGTTGGTTGAATCGTTCCTGGGCGCTGGTCAGGGAAACACCTTGGGCGGAGACTTTTCCGCCAACGTGCTGCTAGGATACGCCGTGGAAAACGGCAAGATCATCGGTCGGGTGAAGGACACCATGGTTGCAGGGAACGTCTATACTATTTTGAAAGATATTGAGGCCCTGGGATCGGAATTGGAGTGGGTGGACGGGTCTCTCCGCACCCCTGCAATCTCCTGCACAGGCGTGTCAGTGTCCTCGAAAGCATAGGGAGAACCGCGTGTCGATAGAGACATATCTGGAAGAGCTTACCCAAGAGGACACCCCTCTGGCTTATGGGAGCTTGGAGGAACTATCTTCCCTTGGCCCCGACGAAATAGAGCTTGTCCAAGAGGTATGGCACCAGATGTCTCCGGAACGCCGATTGGATCTAGTTGCTCGCCTGGTGGAGACCAGTGAAGACAACGTGGACATGGACTTCGCCTCTATATTCAAGCTGGCATTGAAAGATGATTTCGGGGACGTGCGCTCAAAGGCGGTTTCTGGTCTCTGGGAGTGCGAAGACCGTCCGCTGATCACAACGTTCATCAAGCTCATGGAAAACGACCCTTCTAACGAGGTCAGGACCACAGCAGCTCAAGCCCTGGGCAAATTCGCTGAGATGGCAGAGGACGGCAAACTTCTTGCTTCGGACAGCGGCCGAATCCAGAATGTCTTGCTGCCTCTCATCAAAAGCGAGGACAACCCGATCATGTTAAGGCGACGGGCGTTGGAATCTGTTGGGGTTTTCAGCACTGAAGAGATCATTCAGGTCATTGAGTGGGCCTATAGACAAGAAGATACAGAAATACAACAAAGTGCTATCTACGCGATGGGCAGGAACGCCGCCCCTCAGTGGACGGAAATCATCCGCAGCACCCTTGACCGTGAAGAGCCTGAGATGCGCTACGAAGCTGCAATGGCCTGTGGAGAGCTTGGGGAAGAGGAGATGATTCCTGACCTTCTGCCGCTACTGAAGGACGAAGACATGCAAGTCAGGCTTTCCTCCATCAATGCCCTGGGAGCCATTGGCGGAAGCATGGCGAAGAAGGCTCTGACGGCGTGCTTGAAATCCGAAGATGATGTGGTTGCCCAGACCGCTGAAGAAGCGCTTGAGTCACTGGACTCCAACGACGACCCTCTCAATTTTAAGTACCACCAGTAACGGTGGTCCTAGCCTCTCACCTTTTGCCACGCCAAAGCAGCCGCACCCAACAAACCTGCATCGTCGCCCAGGACTGTAGGTACTACTGGACATAACGCTTTGTCAACGTTCATTGCGTGGGCCTTCGCCGATGCAACGAGTCGGGGGAAGAAGATGTGCAGGTTTCGCGATACACCGCCACCGATGACGATGAGTTCAGGGTCCAGAACGCTTCGCAACGTGGCCACAGCCACCCCCACGTAGTCCGCAGCGTCGCGAAGGACCTCGCCAGCCAGTTGGTCGCCCAGTCCCTCCGCCTTCACCAACGTCTCCGCCCGTACCTTCTCCAAATCCCCTCTAACCAACTTTGTCACGAGACTGGCCTCGCCTGCCGCAAGTCGCTCCTTGGCGATGCGTGCACAAGCGGTACCAGACGCCATCATCTCTAAATGACCTCTGCCTCCACAGGGGCACAGTGGCCCGGACTTATCGACGATCAGGTGACCGATTTCGCCAGCGTATCCTCTGTACCCTCCGTATAGGTGTCCGTCCAGCACCAGCCCACCACCAACGCCCGTGCCAAGGGTGATCATCACCAGGCTCTTTGTGCCTTGGCCGATGCCGTACTCGTACTCGCCCAACGCGGCCAACGACGCGTCGTTGTGAACCCAGGCTGGAAGGCCCAGCAGCTCCCCAAGGTCAAGGGATGGAGCGGTGTCATGCCAGTTGGGGAGATTGGGCGGGTTGGTGAATATGCCCGTCTCCGGGTCCACGGTACCGGCGATCGCCATGCCTATCCCAACGGGTTCAGCGTCCGGCACCTCTGTGTTCATCCGTCGGAGCAACGCTGCCAGTCGCTTCATCGCGGTCGGTTCGCCCTTGGCCGCTTGAGTGGGGATATCGTCCCGAGCAAGCACATCGCCGGATTCAGTAATCAATGCTCCTCGCATTTTGGTGCCGCCGATGTCTATCGCTAGAGCGACTTGCCGGGTTGCCATAGAATCCACTCCTTGTATGCCTAGCTTCTACTATAGGGGAGAACCGCAAAGCCCACCAGAGAATGCATGCCCAGCCGCTTGTACGAGGTTGAACCAATGGGCGATAATAAAGAAGTTAATCACAATCGATTTTCAGGTAGGGACAATGGCAGACAACGAAAACATTGAACAGCATATGTCGGCTGGCGGCGTGGTCTATCGCTCCAACGGCGGCATGATAGAGACCGTGCTATGCGGCAGGAACAACCCGCGCAAGTGGAGCCTACCCAAAGGCACTCCAGACGAAGGCGAGACCATTGAGCAGACGGCCTTGCGAGAGGTTAGTGAAGAAACCGGCCTGGAAGTAGAGATTCAGGAAGCCATAGGTGATATCACCTATGGGTTCGTTCGGCCAACCGATGGCGTCCGCTGCCACAAAGTGGTCCACTACTTCCTCATGCGACCCACGGGCGGGGCCACAGACAACCACGACCATGAGTTTGATGAGGTGCGCTGGTTCCCTGGCGAAGAGGCGCTACGCATCCTCAACTATGCCAATGATGCATCCATCGTCGAGAAGGCGTTGACGCGAGTGAGAGAGGTAACCAGCATTGGATGAGTTTCTAATGCAGGGTGAGAAGGTCTCCATCAGGGAAAAGCGTGTCAGTGACGCCGAAGACGATCACGGCTGGCGATGCGACCCTGAACTCGCGCAGTTGGATGCCGCAACGCCACTCCGTATGGGTTTTGACGAGTACCTGCGGCAGTTCAAGCAGGAGCTGGAACACTCCAGTGCGTGGTCGAGGCGCTTCGGCATCGATACGCTGGAGGGCAAACACATCGGTAACTGCATGTACTACGATGTGGACTTTTTCCGTGGTTCAGCCGAGCTGGGGATCCTCGTCGGAGACCGAGATCACTGGAGCGAAGGCTACGGCTCAGAGGCAGTGCAGCTCCTGCTGTACCACATGTTCACGGATATGCCCATGAAGAGGGTTTATCTGCACACGTTGGAGAGCAACTTTAGAGCGCAGAAAGCATTTGAGAAGTGCGGCTTCAGGATCATGCGACCAGTGAAGCGTGGTGGTTGGGAATTCCTGTACATGGAGCTCAAGAAAGAGCGTTGGGCAGAGCTCCAAAAAGAGGAGGAGGACCGCGCCGCCAGGGCTAAAGCCAAAGAAGCCCGCTCTTCATAAGGCATTACCCACCGCGAGACGGTAGCACCACCGTTGCTGTGCCTGTGGTTGTCTGTTCACCACTCCCGTTGGTCAACGACAACGCGCAATCTACCTGATGGAGATCCCCGTCCACGTACGTCTTGGTCACGCGGCCAGAACACGTCAGTGCATCATCGGGGATGTCAGTCCCACGATACTTAACCGATAGCTTCTTCAACACGCCGTCAGGGCCCATCCAATCGGTCACCACTTGGGCAAGGTATGCGTTTTTCAGTGCACCGTGGACGATAAGCCCTGGCAGTCCGATTTCAACAGCGAAGTCCTTGTCATAATGCACTTCATAGAAATCACCGGACGCGCCTGCGTATTTGACCAATTGTCGCTTGGAAGGCTGCTTCACCAGTGATGGAAGCTCCTGGCCCGCTGCCACGTCTTCCCAGAGCAGATTCCCTGACATAATTATTTACCTCTGAATCTCAAATGTTCTTGTCTTTGTAGCTGCAGGCAGTTCGTCGTCTTCAGCAATCCACCGGGAAGGAAACTTATTCAACTACCTGCCTTTGGTAGCCGCAGGAACCAGGGTCCAGGGCATCGCCCTGGGGTTAGTAACGAATAAGGGTGTTGCGCTGCCTGGCCACCATAACGTCTTTTTGGTTTGTATAATCAGTCTCCAACACCAGGAAGACCGCCGGGCCTACGGAAATGTTGCGTTGGTTCACACTGGCAAACCGGGTTACGGCTGTGATGACATCTCCAGAGCGAACCGGCTCCATGTACGTCCAATCGCTACCGCCGTCCAGCATCTGCGGGAAGGGGGCAAGCTCAGGCGGTGCCGGAGCTTCCGTGATCATCATCCGCAGGAACGTCGGTGGCGCGATGACCCCGCTAGCAGATTCGTCTGACCACAGCGGGTTCGTGTCACCAATGGCTTCCGCAAAGCGCTTGATGTGTCCCTTTTCAACGTCCATGGTCACGGGCGGCAGGGACATTGCCAACAACGCTTTTTTATCCAGGTCTGAGAGGGTCTTTGCTTCAGTCATCATTCATACCTTGAAGAATTCTTCTGCTACCGGGCAGAATGACAGGAGAGGCCCCTTTTTGTAAAGGGGCCTCTCCGTTCAATACCTATGTCTGGTTTAGACTCTAGTAGTCCATGGGCGGAGCTGCGGGCATCGCAGACTCCTTGGACGGAATGTCCGTGATCATGGACTCTGTGGTCAGCACCATGGCCGCGACGCTGGCTGCGTTCTCCAGAGCGGAGCGCGTTACCTTTGCCGGGTCAATGATTCCGAACTCAAGCATGTTGCCGTAGGTCATGCGCTCTGCGTCAAAGCCCCAGTCCTTTTTGTCCTGACCCTTGATGGCATCAAGGACTACTGCGCCCTCGCCGCCAACGTTCTCTACGATAATCTTAACGGGCTCATCCAACGCCTTGCTGACAATGGCAGCACCGGTTCGCTCATCGCCTTCCAGAGAATTGATGAGGGTCTCAAGGCCCTTCTGGGAACGAACCAATGCTACGCCGCCGCCAGGGACAATCCCCTCTTCAACAGCTGCACGTGTGGCCGACAATGCGTCCTCCACTCGGTTCTTCTTCTCTTTGAGTTCCACTTCTGTGGCACCACCAACTTTGATGATGGCTACACCACCAGAAAGCTTGGCCATGCGCTCCTGAAGCTTCTCACGGTCAAACTCCGATGTGGTCTCTTCAATCTGAGCCCTGATCTGCTTGATGCGACCCTGGATGTCCTCTTCAGAGCCATGGCCCTCTACGAAGGTGGTCTCATCCTTGTTGGAGGTTACGCGACGGGCCCGGCCAAGGTCTGCGACGGTGGCAGAGTCCAGTTTGCGTCCTACGTCCTCGCTGAGTACGGTGCCACCGGTCAGGATGGCGATGTCCTCAAGCATTGCCTTTCGGCGATCGCCGAAGCCAGGAGCCTTCACGGCCAGGCAGTTCAGCGTGCCGCGGAGCTTGTTGACCACCAGAGTGGCCAGAGCCTCGCCCTCAAGGTCCTCAGCAATGATGACCAGGTTCTTGCTCACCTGAAGTACGCGCTCCAAAACCGGGAGCAGGTCATTCATAGCGGAGAGCTTCTTGTCCGTGATGAGGATGTAGGGGTCTTCCAGAACAGACTCCATTCGCTCCGAGTTGGTTACGAAGTAGGGGCTCACATAGCCACGGTCTACCTGCATACCCTCGACGAACTCGGTCTCGTTCTCAAGGCCTTTGGATTCTTCAACAGTGATGACGCCGTC
>CAUZTE010000040.1:0-8628 GCA_963582565.1 Dehalococcoidia bacterium
CCGAGACACTGTTCTAACGCCAGAACTGGCTAAGAGCCTCTCCGCAGATGGAGTCACAGAGATCTACGTGCGATCCCCGCTGTCATGCGAGGCTGAGCGAGGCATGTGCCGCATGTGCTATGGCATCATGCCGGCCACCGGTCGCATGGTGAACCTTGGAGACGCAGCCGGCATCATCGCAGCCCAGAGCATCGGAGAGCCTGGCACGCAGCTCACCATGCGCACATTCCACACCGGTGGTATCGCAGGAGTAGACATCACCAGCGGTATTCCCAGGGTGGAAGAATTATTTGAAGCCCGTATTCCAAAGAACACGGCAATCCTCTCTGAGATTGACGGCGAAGTGGACGTCACGGACACAACGGACGGCAAGCATATCCGTGTGGTCAGCTCAGAGGAATATCGTGAGGAATACCCGATAGAGGACACCCACAAAGTCGTCGTCAAGACTGGCGATATGGTGGAGTCAGGTTCGCCGCTATCATTGCCTAAGGCCACAAGGAAAAAGGTTGCCGAAGGGGAAGAACTTCCTCCCATGGTAGCCCGTATGCCAGGAAAGATTGAACTCACCAAAGGCAAGGTATCAGTGGTGTGGCAGGAGCAGGAAGAACGAACGTACCCTGCACCGTTGACCGCCCACGTCATAGTGAAGACCGGCGACACTGTAACTGCAGGACAGGAACTCATCGCAGGACAGAAGAACCCCCACGACATCCTGCGGATCCAGGGTCGTGAAGCCGTGCACAACTACATCATCGAAGAGGTACAGAAGGTTTACCGCTTCCAGGGTGTGAGCATGCATGACAAGCATATTGAGATTGTTATCCGTCAGATGATGCGAAAGGTCCGGGTGGATCACCAGGGTGACACCGAGTTGTTGCCAGGGGAGCCCGTTGACCGAACCAACTTTGACGAAGCCAACCGCCGAGTCATTGCCGAGGGCGGCGAACCGTCACGCGCAACGCCGATGCTTCTGGGTATCACCAGGGCGTCATTAAGCACCGAGAGCTTCCTGGCGGCAGCGTCCTTCCAGGAGACCACACGGGTCCTCACAGAGGCCGCCATCTCCGGCTCCGTCGACCATCTGATCGGCCTGAAGGAGAACGTGATCATCGGTCGGTTGATCCCAGCCCGCATGGACCTGACCGAAGAAGGCAGGCAGCGACTGGGCATCACCCAGGAAGAGGAAGAGGCTAAGGCAGCAGCCAAGGCCCTGGCCTTGGAAGACCTGGAAGGGGAGCTTGAGGACATCTCTGCTCTTCTTGCCCTTGACCCTGTGGAGTCCGCGACCGTGGCCGACGAAGGCTAGGAGTCCATTCTTTAGGAATCAAGGCCCGTCCCGGAATATCGGGGCGGGCCTTTTCAATTACTCGAATATGCTTAACAGCATGCGCGTTTTTCTCTATACTAAGTACAGAATCGTGTCTACGGAGGCTACGTGCCAACCATCTACATCGCCGGAGGCAGCTCAGGTGCGGGGACAACAGCGGTGGCGTCGGGCTTAGCCACGCTGCTTGAGAGAAAGGGCTCAGAGGTCACTCTGGCCAAGGCGCTACGCGTTGGTTTTTCGGCCCCACCCGATGCTGATGCAGCGTTTCACCAGTCACTCTTTCCTCAAAACGCCGCACCAGCCGGATGGCCTACTTCTGTTGAACACGTTCCTGATGCATCGGCATTGGATGAGGTCATAGCAAAGCTAAAAGACGCGAATCTTCCTCAAGGCATCACCATAGTTGATGGTGTAAGCGGTGATATTTCTGATACTGAGCGGATTCGCCTCGACGGCGCCCTTGCCCAAGTGTTGGACGCCACGGTGATTCTTGTCAGCAACGGCACTTCCGCGCCTCCTGAACAAGTCGCTCAGGCATTTGCTGGCCGACTCATCGGGGCCATCATCAACAGCGTGCCTGACCATGCCATGCACCAAGCAGCAACGGCTATCACAGCATCGTTCGAGCAGCAGGGCATCGCCGTATTAGGAGTCATTCCAGAGACGAGAAGGATGCTCGCACTGACCGTAGGGGAGATCGCCGAACATCTTGGGGCGGAGTTAATCAACGCCGCTGCGTTGAAATCGCCTGATGAGCGCATGGGTGAGTTGGTGGAGTATTTCATGCTGGGAGGGTTGTTCCTAGACAAGGGAGCCTATGTGTTCGGGCGTAGAGAGAACAAAGCGGTAATCGTGCGCGGTGACCGACCTGACCTGCAGATGGCCGCGCTGGACACATCCACAGCATGCCTCATCCTCACAAACGGCAAGACGCCTATTCAGTACATCGCCCACCATGCGGGACTCAGGCAAACACCGATGATGGCAACCCCCGCTCCTACATTGGAGACTATGGAAAAGCTGCACAGCATCGGTGATAGAGGTTCCGTTCGCAGCACTCATAAGGCCCAGTGTTTTGCTGAGCTTCTGGAAGTACATTGCAATCTGGAAGCGTTGACCGCCAAGGCGCCCAATTAGCAGAAGCCAACTACCTGGCCTTTATCTGTTCCACCGCTTCACCCAATGTCGAGACAGGGTGCACCACTATCGTGTTCCACTCCTGTAACTTCAGCTCAATCATCAGTTGGTCCATCACGTGGCCGTTAGGGGCATCTAGGCCGAACCAGAGTGCGTGAGCGGGCATGTTGGTCCAACTACCCTGCACGGTTACGCCCAACTTGCCTGCGGCCTCACCCATTCGCCCTAATGTGGCCATTACTGCTGCCATCGCCTCAGGATTGTTTATCGAACAAGTATCTGGGCCGTGGGTCACTACTGCCATATGAAGCATTGTCTTCCCCTTTGTTCTGCCGTGAATTGTTTTGAATCAATCTTTAGTCGAGGTGATTCTACACCCGAGGCGCTTTCATGCAAGACGATATGTGGTCATTGACCATGCCCGTGGCCTGCATGAATGCATAGCAAATGGTGGTGCCGACGAACTTGAAGCCTCGCTTCTTGAGGTCTTTCGTCATCGCATCGGACTCCGGGGTGCTGACCGGCGTGTTCTCCATGGTGAGTTCGCCCGTGCGGCGTTGCGTCTTGTGGCCAGTGAAACCCCAGATGTAGGAGTCAAAGGTGCCGAACTCTTTTTGCACATCACGGAAAAGCTGCGCGTTGACGACGAATGCGTTCACCTTCAGTTTGTTACGCACGATTCCCGCATCCGCAAGGAGTCGCTGCCTATCTGTTTCCGTGTAGGCAGCGACTTTCTCAGCATCAAAGTCATCGAAGACCTGCCGATAGCGCTCACGTTTGTGCAGGATGGTCCGCCACGAAAGGCCGGCCTGTGCACCTTCAAGGCACAAGAACTCAAAGAACGCCCGCTCATCGTGAAGAGGCGTTCCCCATTCGTCATCGTGATAGGCCATCATCAACGGATCGTCTGGCCCGCCGAAGCACCGTATCTCCTGTGACTGCGTCATTTTCGCGCCTCTCTCATCCAGCGCAGGGACGACTCTACTCGAGGGTCGCCTCAACGCTAAGCTCAACATTCCCCTTCAGCGCCTGGGAGATGGGGCAACCGTCCTTGGCCGCTTCAGCCGCTTCCTTGAACGCTGCTGCATCAATGCCTGCCACCTGGCCGCTGACTTTCAAGGCACTCGAAACGACTTTGAAGCCGTCACCAACCTTGTCGAAAGTGACCGTAGCGCTAACTTCTAGCTTCTGGGGTGGCGAGCCTGCATTGCCCAATCCAAAGGAAAACGCCATTGCGTAGCAGCTTGCATGGGCTGCTGCCATCAACTCCTCCGGGCTGGTCTTGCCCCCCGGCACCTCTGTGCGTGCTGCCCAGCTGACTGGCAGGCCATTGATGGCCTTGCTTGTCACCTGATTGATGGTGCCGTTACCACCAATTAGATCCCCGCTCCAGGTTACACTCGCTTCTCGTACTACCGCCATGATTGAACCCTCTCCTGTTTTATTTCCATAGGTCGGACTTTTGTGTTTAATGTTGGATGTGGCTGCCCGACCTGGATTCGAACCAGGGTCCCATGCTCCAGAGGCACGTGTGCTACCGCTGCACTATCGGGCATTACTGGGTCAATCTAGTGTAGCGTTTGGCATTGCTACGGGTCAACCCAAGGGCCCTTCGGGCCTCTAACTACCTAACGGCTACCAAAGGAATGTTGTTTATCGTACAGTTTTCTTAGCTTTACCCACTATACCCACACGACCTCCAGGGATGAGCCCATCTCCGTCTTACTGACATCGATGCGTACAGGGAAGGCTTCTTTGAGTTCCTCGATGTGTGTGACCACCAGGATGAGGTCGAACTCGTCTTGAATTGTCTGAATAGCCTCAACAAGACGCTCCCGGCCGTTAGGATCCTGCGTACCGAAACCCTCGTCGAGGAACAGTGTTCGCAGGGGTGCGCCCGAGCGTGACGCCAGGAGCTTGGCCAACGCAACTCGCAGCGCGAAGTTGATGCGAAACGCCTCGCCGCCGCTGAAAAGCTCGTAGCTGCGTGTGCCCAACTCATCGGCGATGCGAATCTCCAGCGTCTCGGAAATATCGCCCTTGCGGTTTTGTCGCTGGGTCTCCAGGGACAGCGTCATACGGTGGTCGGTCAGCCGCGCCAGCAGGTCGTTGGCCTGGGCTTCCAGTTCCGGAAGCGCCGCCTCAATCAACAACGCCTGAATGCCGCGCTTCCCAAAGGCGTCCACCAGCACGCTGTAGGAAGTCTTGGCGGCCTCTATGTCACCACTACCCTCTGCGAGTTTGGTCATTTCGACTGCTCTAGCGGTCAATTCTTCTAACTGAAGCGTGTGGTGTCGAATTGCTCCGCCCAACTCCACGCTCTGTGTTTCAAGGGTCTGCCGCTCCTGTGACTTAGCTCCCAATGCACCCTGGAGATCTTGCATACCCTGCAACTCACCATCGATGACGCCAAGTCGCTCCGATGCCGCAGCAACATCCTTCCGCCTAGCCGCAGCCAGGGCTTCAAACTCCGTGAGGGCAACCTCGTCCTGAGGTAGTCGTTCCTGGGCGTCGTTCAGGGTGCGAACGAGTTCTGCAAATGGCTCCAACGAACGGACTGCGGTCCTCGCCTCCTGATGGGCAGTCGCGTCGTACCCGATAGTCGCCCGTTGTGCGTTCACTTCTTGAAGCGCCTTCCGCTCATCGGCTGCGAATTCTGCCCCCTCAAGCTGTGCAACCAGTGCGTCCAACTTTGGACTCAGGTCTGCCAGCTCCGTTGCAGCAGCCTTGCCGTCCTCCACCTCTCGACCAAGGGCACCCTGCTGGGCAGCCAGGTCTCGTTGCCTCCTGCCAAGCACCTGCTCGGCTTCAATCACTGCCGCGTCAAGTTTCGTTCGTTCTGGAGTTAGCATCGCCACCTGGGTCTGGTTCTCACGGAACGTATCCCCCATCACTTTGCCCTGGGCCTCTCGTTCCCGCTTCAGGTGCTCCAGGCCGTCCGCGCCCAACACCGTGCCGCAAACAGGGCAGTTGGCCTCCCCCTCGACGAGCAGGTCTACTCGGCCGCGAAGCTCCTCCATCTCAGAGCGTAGCCGAAGGTTGTCAGCTTCCAGTCGTTCAATCAGGCGAACTGTCTCATCGCGCTTCTCACGCTGTTGCTGCGCGTCATGGCCCTGCCCCTCCAGCGCAGACAATTCCTTGGCGACTTCAACAAGCGTCGCTTCCACCATGGCCACTCGGTCGGCCTTTGGCGTCAACTCTCGAACAACACGGTCTGCAAGTCGATCGTGCTCTGCTTGGAGTCGTTGCTGCGCCTGGGCGATGGTATGTTCAAGCCCCAACTCCTGCTGGCCCAGCTCTGCATCGCGCGCCTGGCTATCATCAAAAGCGCTCAGCCGCTTTTGTTCCGAAGCGAGCCTCTTGACGCCCTCTGCAATCTCATCACGTCTCAATAACGTGTCACGATACCCATTGATACGCCCTTTTACGGTCTCTGCCTGGGCTTCATGCTGCTTGGCTTCCGATTCGCCACGAGTCGTTGCATCACGAAGCTCCTGGGCCTCCTGCTGTATGCGCTGCAGGGCGTCCACACGACCTCGAAGGGAATCCTCTTCTGACTTGGTGGTGGCAAGTTGTGGGGTGACCTCTTCGAGCGATTTCTCGGCAATCGCCAGCGACTCTTCTATCTCAGGTCGCCTCGCCAGATCTCGCTCCACGGATTCCTTGTCTATCACGTTCCGTGCAAGGAGTGAATCTTGCTCCTTAACATGCTCTTTGGCGCGCTCTTCAAGCCTCTCATACAAAGAAAGACCCAGAATGCCGGCAAGGGTCTCCTTACGTTCAGCGGGCTTGCTGGTGGTGAATCGGTCAGCTTGTCCTTGAAGGAGGAAGGCACTGTTCACAAAGGTCTCATAGTCCATGCGAAGGAGGTGCTGGAGTTGTCGCTCGGAGTCGCCGACGGAGCCTACGGTCAGTGAACGATAGCCCTCCCCGGTGTTGGCCTGAAGATCGAGGATCGTAGCAGCGCTCCGACTCTTGGCATTCTTGGAGTACTTCCTGGTGACGCGATAGTCGGTGCCACTGGCTTCAAAGTCCAGGGTTATCTCCATCTCCGTCTGTCCCTGGTACACCAACTCGTCAGGAGAGACGCCGCCCTGTCCGTACCGCTTACCTCGTGCGAAGCCCCAAAGCGCCCAGGTCATAGCGTCCAACAACGCGGACTTGCCGTTACCGTTGTCGCCGGAGAGGCATGCCACATGGATGCCGCTCAAGTTCAATTCGGTCTCGCCTTGATAGCTCATGAAATTGTAGAGAGTGAGTTGGCGCGGGATCATCCACAGTACCCCTAGCGTTGATGCTGGCATCCTAGCACATCGATTCCGGCAGTCCATAGGGGGATGGCATGGGATGTTTAGGCATTTAACGTAGTTTGCCGCATGTCCAGTTTGCCAATAGAATAGCTATGGAGGCAATTCATGTTCGATTCACTGAGTAGCAAACTTGGGGCGGTGTTCCAGAAGCTGGGCAACCGCGGCCGACTGACCGATAAAGATATCGACGAGGCTTTGAAGGAAGTCCGCGTCGCACTGCTGGAAGCTGACGTCAACTTCAAGGTGGCCCGCGAGTTCGTATCGAAGGTCAAGGAACGCTGCCAGGGCTCTGAGGTCCTTCAGGGTTTGAACCCCGGCCAGCAGGTGGTCAAGATCGTCAACGATGTGCTGACGGAAGTCCTGGACGCCGGTGACCATCAACTCCATCACGGCACAGAATCCCCTGCCGTCCTCATGCTTGTAGGCCTGCAGGGTTCCGGTAAAACGACTACCGCAGCAAAACTTGCCCTTCATCTGGGTTCCGGTACCAGCCAGAAGACCATGCTGGTGGCGGCAGACCTCCGACGCCCTGCAGCCGTGGAGCAGTTGAAAGCCCTTGGCGCGCAGCTTGACCTCCCCGTGTATAGCGAAGACCCGTCTTCCACTACGGTCCTGAAGGTAGCAAAAAACGGCATCGCTGAAGCCAAGAAACAGGGTTGCCCCTGGGTCATTGTTGATACCGGCGGTCGATTGCAGATCGACGATGAGTTGATGGGCGAACTCACCGACCTCAAAAATGCTATCAAGCCGCAAGAGTCCATCCTGGTCGTCGATGCCATGACGGGCCAGGAAGCTGTGAACGCAGCGGGTGTCTTCAACGAGCGAGTGGGCCTGACGGGGCTTATCCTGACCAAGATGGACGGCGATGCCCGTGGTGGCGCATCCCTCTCCATCAGTTCTGTGACCGGCGTTCCCATCAAGTTCATGGGCACCGGTGAGAAGAGCGAGGCGCTGGAGCCGTTCTACCCAGACCGTCTTGCATCACGCATCCTTGGCATGGGCGACGTCCTTACCCTCATTGAGAAGGCTCAGGATGTCATAAGTGTAGAACAGGCCGCGGAGATGGAGCGCAAACTCCGCAAGGCCACCTTCGACCTGCAGGATTTCTTGGATCAACTCCGTGCCGTGCAGAAGATGGGCCCGCTGGGACAGGTCATGGAGATGATCCCTGGCATGAAGGGTCGTATGGGCGACCAGGAGCTGGACGAGAACCGCATCAAAGGCGTCGAGGCCATCGTGCTATCAATGACCCCGCGGGAACGCCGGGAGCCTGACGTGCTCAACGCATCGAGGCGACGTCGCATCGCAACAGGCAGCGGCACAACCGTCCAGGAGGTCAACCAGCTGCTCAACCAGTTCCGACAGATGCAGAAGATGATGAAGCAGTTTGCCGGAGGGAAGATGCGGGGCCTGGCAGGCCTTGGCAAGATGATGCGCCAATAGACGACCCCTGCTATACTAGGGCGACAGTCGGGGTGTGGCGCAGACCGGTAGCGCACCTGCATGGGGTGCAGGGGGTCGTAGGTTCAAATCCTATCACCCCGACCATTACTTACCCCTAGGTTTGCAAGATATGCAAACAGTACCTCATACCTAGCATTTGGTTTAATAGCTACGATTTTCCCACTATCTATTTGCACATCCTCGAAAACCTCTTTGATGAATTCTTCTCGTTGATTGTCGTTGACCCCAGGATTAGACCAAAGGCTGGGCAGGTCGTTCAACAATTCAGCTGCTCGTTCAAGATCCAAGACTTGAGTATCTCTTTCAGGCCGTATTGCAGCTTGCTTTTGCTTTTCGAGCTGTTGGCGTTCGCTTCGGTACTCCCCGTCGGTTAGATCACCCCACTTG
>CAUZTE010000041.1:0-8564 GCA_963582565.1 Dehalococcoidia bacterium
CGGTAGCGATCTTTTCTAGCGATGCACCCACTATGGCGAGGGTCTGTACGAACTCCGCATGGCGGTCACGCTGGATGACCTGGTTGGACACAGCCACCGGCGTCAGGTCCAGTTGGCGGCATACAGAGGCTTCTATCTCTGGCGGGATGCCTGCATACGTTCCCACAGGGCCGGAAACCATGCCAACGGCTACGCGACTCCGTACCCCGGCAATGCGGTCACGGTTGCGTTGCATCTCTGACCACCACAGTGCCAGTTTCAGGCCAAAACTCATTGGTTCAGCGTGGATACCGTGGGAGCGGCCAATGCAAGGGGTGTCTTTGTACGTCATAGCCTGCTTATTCAGCACAGCCATGAACTCAACTACATCTGCGTCAATCAAATCACATGCCTCAGTCATTTGCATGGCCAGGGCGGTGTCTTTGACGTCGTTAGAGGTCAACCCGTAGTGAATCCAGCGTGATTCTGGCCCCAGCGTCTCAGAAATCGCCCGGGTGAAGGACACGACATCGTGTTTGGTCTCGTCAAACCACTTGTCATACGTGGCGTGGTTGAACGTTGCGTGGCGAATGAGGTCCATGTCTTCTTTCGGCACAACGCCAAGGTCCGACCAGGCCTGGGAAGCCGCTATCTCTACCTTCAACCACAACTCGAAGGCATTGTCATCCGACCATACCTTTTTCATTGCTGGGCGAGAGTACCGCTCGATCACGATTCGCTCCTACGAAACACTAGCTGTAGACAAGCAATAGCATAGCATGCAGTTGCAGCCAGAGCGAGGCCTTCAAACCTCTTGATTTTACGCGTTTTTCACGTAACCAGTCTCACAAGTGGTGAGTCCCGGTTTGGTTAGCCTTCCGGCTCCCAAATGCCGGGAAGACCCTGCTGAAAAGCGAAAAGCACGTCATGGAAGTCCGTAAACTCCTGGTGGGTAAGCCCGAGCTGCCGACAATGCTCCAAAAGCGTCGACCGGGCGAAGACGTAGTCGGCCTGCTGGGCGGCACAGAGGTCGGATCGGCCGTCGCCCGCGTACACAATCTTCGTGCCACCGGCGCGATGCTCGAAAAGCACCTTACACTTGCAGTTTCCCCATTCCCAACACTCTTCAGTGGCATAGGGGTAGCTGTATTCAAGGTTTTTGGGCTGGCCAGTCACGTCGATAGAATATGACGGGATATTCCGCAATTGCGCCTTTTTAAGCAGTGAATCTACGTAGAATTCCAGACCGTTCGTAACGATAGACAATTGTATTTCATTTGATGAACAATACGTATACAATTCCTGAAATCCTGGTCGCAACCAAGCTAACTCAGCTATGACAGTGCCCATCTCATCTAACGAAGATTCGATCTCATTAAAGGCTTTTTCCTGGTAATGACGGAGATTCATGGTTCCATTTCGGAACGACTCTCTGAACCCCTGCCAACCATCGCCTCCGAACTCCTTCAACAGCGTCTCAGCAACGTTCTGCTCTGCCGCGGTGTCGTCAAAGTCCACCAGGAGGGCTACCCGTTGCTCCGTCATGCGTTGCGAAGCCCTTCCCGGTAGTCCGAATAGGCCTTTTTGATAGCAGCATGCTTGATTCCCAGAATGCTGGCTGCCAGGTAGGCAGCGTTCCGTGCACCCCACGCGCCTATAGCTACACAGGCCACAGGGACCCCTGGAGGCATTTGAACAATGGTATGGAGTGAATCGATGCCATCCATGTCGCTTGTGGGCAGAGGAATGCCTATCACCGGCAGAGTCGTCCAGGAAGCGACAACACCCGGAAGGGCAGCTGAACCACCCGCGCCAGCGATGATTACTTCTATGCCACGCCCTTCAGCGGCAGACACGTAGTCCGCCACACGTTGCGGGGCACGGTGCGCAGACATCGCGTTGAACTCGTGGGCTATACCCATGTCTGTAAGTACCTTCAATGTGTCCTGGATGAGCGGTTCGTCCGTCTTGCTCCCTACCAGGACACCAACCAACGGCTTTTCTTGCATTTCTCGTCCTTACGCCTATTGAGGCTACTTATCGTCCGGTGTCAGGATGTAACAGGGCTCAAACTCGCAGATCTCGTCCACGAGGTTCAGCTTCAAGCATTCAGCTGATGAGAGGAAACGGTCGCGACCCGAATAGATGAAGTTTGCCCACCAACGTGTCGTATGGAGTGTGCTTCGTCGCTGAAACAGCTCCCCAATCTTCTGTTGGTACATAGTGGCCAGCTTTTGGTAATCGGTGAAAATCTTCTGATCCTCGCCTGAAACCGTCCAGGTGCCCCCGTGGAGCATCATGGTGGAGAAGAAGCCCATAGAACGCTTGTCGCCGGCCTGGGCGATGATTGCACCCATTGAGTAGGCGTAGCCCAGCACCACTGTATCCACCGGGATGCCGAAGTCCCGTTTGATCTTGTACATCATCTCCATCATGGCGAATCCAGCGCCTACGGATCCCCCGCCGGAGTTGATGTACACCGTAATCCGTTGATTGGCGTGGCCTTTGAGGTGCGTGGCGATCACCAGGAGCGATTTTGCAAATCGCTCAGCCTCAACATCGTTGATCTCTCGTATGAAATACACCCCAACCTGGTCCAGGAACGACTGCCGGTTGTTTTGCTCAGCAATCAGGTCCTCTAAGCGAGGAATACCTTGCATGGTCATGTGTTCAAGCCTCTCTAATCGTCACTTTGCTATATCGCTACGGTACTGCGCGCCTTCAAAGGTTATGCGGCTGACGTTATTGTACGCACGTTCACGCGCTTGCTCCAGTGAATCGCCTTTGGCAGTCACGGTCAGAACCCGTCCGCCAGAAGTCATCGGCGTACCCTCCTGAGAGCTCGTCCCCGCGTGGAACACCGTAATCTCTTCTTCGATATCGTCCAGACCCTTGATAGGCAAACCCGTCGAGTAATCACCGGGGTACCCCCCAGAGACCACCACCACGCCCACACACGCCTCTTCAGTCCACTCTATCGTCGCCTGGTCGACTGTGCCGTTTATTGTTGCCAGATACGCATCCACCAGGTCAGACTCCAACCGTGGCAGGACCGTCTGCGTTTCCGGGTCGCCCCAACGGGCATTGAACTCAATGACCTTGGGGCCTTCTTCTGTGAGAATGATGCCGCCGTACAGCACACCCTGAAATGGCGCGCCTTCAGCAGCCAGGGCCTTGACCGTTGGAGCCATGATCTCCATCATCACCTGCTCAGCCAAAGCGTCGTCCCACACGCGTGGAGGGCTGTAGCTCCCCATGCCGCCCGTGTTCGGCCCTTTATCCCCATCGCCGATGCGTTTGTAGTCGCAGGCTGCAACAAGCGGGCTCAGGTGCACACCGTCTGTGAAAGTGAAGACGCTGATCTCCTGCCCAAACAGGCATTCCTCTACCAGAACCTGGTCACCGGAAGCACCGAAGACCTGATCCTCCATGGCATCTCGCAGCGCCAGAAGGGCTTCATCGCGGGTCTGGCACACCGTCACGCCTTTACCTGCAGTCAGGCCGTCCGCTTTCACCACCGTGGGCATCGGCGCCCGCTGTACATAATGCATAGCGTCTTCATAGCTTGTGAAAAGCTCCGCTTTGCCTGTGGGTATGTTGTACTTCAGCATCAAGTCCTTGGCGAAGGCCTTGGAGGTCTCAATGCGAGCGGCAGCCTGCGTGGGGCCGGCAATGGTAAGCCCTTCAGCACGGAACCGGTCTACTACGCCGACATCCAACGCTGTTTCCGGCCCTACTATCGTGAGGTCAATGTGGTTGGACTTGGCAGCGAATAGGAGACCCTCAACGTCCGTGGCCGAGACATCCAGGTTGGTACCCAGCATAGCTGTGCCAGCGTTGCCTGGTGCCGTGAATATCTCAGTGACCTGGGGGCTGGAACTCAACTTCCACACCAGCGCATGTTCTCTGGCTCCGCCACCTATGACCAACACCTTCATCAAGATACCAACATAACCAACGGGAAATCTCCTGTCGCTATGAATTTGCTATTCCCACTCAATCGTTCCAGGGGGTTTGGATGTGATGTCATATACAACACGGTTAACTTCCGGGACCTCATTGACGATGCGACTGGATATCTTCGCCAGCACTTCGTAGGGCAAGCGCGCCCAGTCGGCAGTCATCGCATCCTCGGATGTCACTGCCCGGATCGCCGCCAGGAAGCCGTAAGTGCGATGGTCGCCCATCACGCCCACGCTGCGGGTGTCCGTCAGCACTGCAAAGCTCTGCCAGAGCTGTCGATAGAGGTTCGCTCCCTTGATTTCGTCCATGACGATCCAATCACAGGAACGCAGCACTTCTAGCTTCTCCGGGGTGACCTCGCCGATGATGCGGATGGCCAGACCGGGCCCGGGGAAGGGCTGCCGCATCACGATCTCCTCAGGCAGTCCAAGGGCCAAGCCCACGTCGCGTACTTCGTCCTTGAAGAGATAGCGCAGTGGCTCCACCAGCGATAGCTTCATAGCTGCCGGCAGTCCGCCCACGTTGTGGTGCGTCTTGATCTTGGCAGCGGCGCCGGTCTCTGCAGACGTGCTCTCAATCACATCGGGGTACAACGTGCCTTGAGCAAGGAACTTCACATCCTCAATCTCTTCAGCAACGTCCTCAAACGCTCGAATAAAGGTCTCGCCAATATTGCGTCTCTTCTGTTCAGGGTCTACTACGCCTTTCAGTTGATCCAGGAACCGATCTGTGGCTTTCACATGGATGAGGTTGAGGCCGAGCCCTCGCTGGAAGGTGTCCACCACCCGTTCCGGCTCCTCCCGCCTCAGTAGCCCGTTGTCTACAAAGATGCAGGTCAACTGTTCGCCTATTGCTTTGTGAATCAACGCGGCAGTGATTGCAGAGTCGACGCCACCAGATAGCGCACAGATGACCCGACCGTCCCCTACCTGCTCCTTGATGCGGGCCACACTCTCGTCGATGAAGTTGCCCGGCGTCCAGAGGCCCTGACAGCCGCAGACCTTGTAGAGGAAGTTCTCTATGAGTTCCTTGCCCGAGGGCGTGTGCACGACTTCCGGATGGAACTGCAGACCGATGATGCCGGAATCATTGCCCATCATGGCCACGGGAGAGTTCTCCGTGTAGCCAAGGCACTGGAAGCCCGGAGGCATCTCAATAACCTTGTCTGCATGGCTCATCCATACGGGCATAGAGGCATCCAGACCGGAAAAGAGGGGGTGCCCGTTAGTGTTCTGATGGACCACAGCGTGGCCGTACTCCCGCTCCGCGCTTTCGGTCACCACGCCGCCCATTGCATGGGCCAGCAGTTGCATGCCGTAGCAGATGCCAAGCACGGGCACGCCGCGGGACAACACAAAAGATGGCAGTTGAGGGGCGTCAGCATCAAAGACACTGGAAGGGCCGCCGGAGAGGATGAAGCCCTTCACGTTCAGGTGGGCAAGTTGTTCTTCAGCAACGTTCGGCGGGAATATCTCACAATAGACGTGGGCCTCTCGCAATCTACGAGCGATAAGGCGACTGAACTGCGACCCGAAGTCCAACACTACCACGGCTTCATCGGCGCCTCGGGGGGCTTCGCTGGGGCCTGTGGACTGGCCGAGTTTTTCCTCGGCGATTTCAAGATACGTTGAGACTTCCAAGTCGCCGCTGGTGGCAACCCTTCTGCTATCAGATGACGGCTTGTTGCTCACAATTCCCCTTACGATATTCGTTGTTTTTTGATGCCTTGAGGCTATCACTCAAGGGCAGTCTCCGTCTAGGGATTTTTAAGCTGATTTGCCTCACTTGGCCGTCATGGATTCCGCCTAGGTATGCAGGCGATGAACATCACTTTGGCGACGCGTTTACGATAGCGGTAATCCTCTCAGGTTGATAAAGTACCAATAGATTCTTGGTAGGGGTTGGAATGGCGATTAAAGAGATCACATCTCCAGAGAGGGCAGAGGTTCAACTACAGTGGAACGCTGTGCTTGAACGCGATCTGCTGTGGGACGGTGTCTTCTTCTTTGGCGTCCGATCCACTGGCATTTATTGCCGGCCATCTTGCCCAAGCCGTCGCCCTCGGCGCAATCAGGTCAGGTTTTTCTCAGTGACCAATGCGGCGGAAGACGCCGGGTTCCGGGCCTGCCTGCGATGCAAACCGAACGATGTTGCTCCTCCCGGACCGGTGAGGATGGTTCAGCTGGTATGCACGTTGCTGGAGCAGGACTTGGAGGGGGCTCACACGTTGACCGCTATCTGTCAGCGCATTGGTGTTGGGCCACGGACGGTGCAACGGGCGTTCAAGCGGACTCTTGACGTCACGTTCCAGGAGTACGCCGGGGCACTGCGACTTCAACGGTTCAAATCGTTGTTACAGAGTGGCAACATTGTTACGGACGCCCTGTATCAGGCAGGTTATGGCTCAAGCTCCCAGCTATACAGCGATACCCACTCGCTCTTGGGAATGACACCGGGCGAGTACCATCGTGGTGGCGAGGGGACGGCCATCAATTATGCTTGTGCACCGTATAACGAGGGTTGGGTTGCTGCAGCGACCTCCACCCACGGGCTGTGTGCGCTGCTCTTTGGCCACTCAGCTGATGAACTGGCTTCCACCCTTCGCCAGGAATTCCCCAACGCCCAAATCGAGGCGAGCGCCTTATCCTTTCAGGAACAACTCCAAACCTCAGCTACGGAATTAGCTGAGGTAACACCTGTGCCGGGCCTACCGGAAGATGTCCAGCAAGTAGCGTTGCGACATCGGTTTATGAAGGCACTTCAACCCTCGAACAAGCGAACACCCATCTAGCATCCCCTAACAGGCATTGCAAGTTTCCACACCACTTTTGGGAGGTCACCCTATGCTTGGCTTTGCTCTCGCTTTGGTTTCCGCTGGCAGTCTGGGAGCTACAGCAATAACCGTTCGCAGGGGCGTGTTGACCGGATCTCCATTGACCGGCACATTCCTAACGGTCTTGATTGGTATGCCGCTGTTCCTCATAGCTGTTGGCATCATGGGCCAGTTCTCTCGACTCTCCGGCCTGCCCTGGCAAGATTTGCTCAGCCTGGCGGCAATCGGTGTGTTTCAGCTGGTGATTGGCCGCTACTGCTTCTACCGCTCCATCGGTTGTCTGGGAGCCAACCAGGCGGAACTGGTGCAAGCCCTCCAAGTCCCGGCCAGCGTGATTGTTGGGTTGTCATTCCTGAATGAGAGCATGACCGTAGCCATATCTATCGCGCTTGTCTTCATCATGATTGGGCCGGGCCTGGTACTGGTGAGCCGTGCTCGCGCTACACAGGTTCCGGGAACAGTGCAAACGCGGGCTAAAGAGGGCATTCTGTACGGATTGCTGGCCGTGCTTGCATTCAGTGCTGGTGACGGACTGGCGAGGTCAGTGCTGGCAGGCACAGGTCTGGGCCTAGCCGGTGGGATGCTTAGCTATCTAGCAGCAGGCCTCGTCCTTGCCCCGATAGTGATCCTGACCAAGCAGATAACCGCCGTACGACAGACACCCAAACCGGCCATCCGCTGGTTCGCACTGAGTTCGCTGCTCACCTTCTCCGCCCAGTTGAGTCGATACTTGGCGCTGGCCATCGCCCCGGTGACGGTCGTAGTGCCTCTGATGCGCACGGTGCCGGTCTTCGTCCTGGTGTTCTCTTTCCTGGTCAACCGTCATCTGGAAGTCTTCAGCCTCTCAGTGGTCATAGGCATCTTATGCACAGTGGCGGGAACGGTATTCCTGGCCTTGTAATCCGATGGTGGAAATGGCGTTAGGTCGTGTCTCCGCATGCTATACTCATGCCGTCAGACGCAACCCACCATCGGAGCTTATTTGTGACGTCACATGCAAATACAAACTCTATAGAAACCGCTGTTGCAATATTACGGAACGGTGGGCTGGTGGCATACCCCACTGACACGCTCTATGGCCTGGGTGCTGACGCGCTGAACGAGGCCGCCGTAGAACGCGTTTTCGAGGCGAAGGGTCGACCCCAGGGCATGCCCCTTCCGTTGCTAATCGGTGAACACGATCAGCTTTCATCGGTCGTCGAAACCGTGCCGGACTCAGCGTGGAAGTTTGCAGAGGCCTTCTGGCCTGGCGGGCTGACCTTGGTCCTTCCGGTAGGCCCTAACGTTCCTGCACTGGTGACCGCCCGGGGCTGGAAAGTAGCCGTCCGCTTGCCGGATCATCCCATACCCAGAGAGCTTGCTCTACAACTCGGCAGGCCAATCACCGGCACCAGCGCAAACCGCAGTGGCGGAGCGGAATCAACATCAGCAGACGAAGTCCGCAGTCAACTTGGCGATGCTGTAGACATGATCCTTGAAGGTGGTCCAGCACCAACAGGTCGCTCATCCACGGTTGTAGACATAACTGGTGAGCATCCACGGGTGTTGCGCCAGGGAACCGTATCTATCGAAGACCTTCAGCGCTTATACGGTGGCCCTATTGGCGTAGGCGAGACTGCGGGGCAAAACGCATGACGCTGCCTGACCTGATTACACGATATCACGATGCCGTGGAGGCCACGCTCCAAGAAACGGTGGAGGGCCGGAAAGACCCGCTCTATCGCATGATGGAATACCAGATGGGTTGGGTAGACGAGACTGGAAACTCGGTAACACCATCGATGGCGCG
>CAUZTE010000042.1:0-8531 GCA_963582565.1 Dehalococcoidia bacterium
CCTGTTAAGAACAACTAAGAGGTTGGATTAGACTCTCATGACCGTGGGAAACTTTGGGGAAAAGATTATTTAGGCAATACTCACAGACAAACGAATATGGTCTTCGATAGTGAAGGTTGAAAACCCGCAGAGCCCCAAGGGCAACAAACCAGTTAGCGGTGATTCATTACCATTGAACGAACATGGGCATGATGACGTGGATGTAGTCCTCAGTGTCTGATGGCCGTAGCACACCAGGACTAGAAGGAGTGGTCACCTCAAGAGCAACGTCGTCGGACTCAATAACGCCCAGAACATCCATCAGGTACTTGGCGTTAAAGGCAATCTTTGCCTCGCCGCCCTCTACCTCAGCATCCATCTCTGCGCTGTTCTCACCGACCTCTTCCGCCCTGGCCAGCACTTGGAGCGACCCTGGGGGGCCGTCCTGGATGTGCAACCGGACGATGCCTGAGCTATCCCGTGCGAAGATTGCGGCTGTCCTTGCGGCTCGCAAACACTCGGATACCTTGAGCCCCGCCTTGGTGGTGTAGCTCTGTGGAATCAGCTGAGCGTAGTTGGGGAAAGCCCCTTGGATGAGCTGGGACACCACTTCAACGTTGTTCAAGCGGAACAATGCTTGTCCTCTAGTGGGAGAAAGCATCAGCTCCACAGGATCAGACTGATCGCCGAGGAGGCGGTTCAGTTCGTTGAGTGTCCTGGCGGGAATGATGACATCCGTTGCCTCGGCAACTGCTTCTACAAGCTTGCCCTTATGCACCGCCAGGCGGAACCCGTCAGCGGCCGCAAGCGTAAACCCATCACCCTCAAGCTCAAGCTTCACGCCTGTGAGAACAGGACGAGACTCTTCTGTCGCCGCTGCGAACACCACTTGGCCAATCGCCTTCTTCAGGACACCAGCATCAATCTTGGCCGTTATCCCATCTTCCACTGTGGGGATCGGAGGGAATTCACCGGCATCTGTACCGATGATCCTGGCCTCGTAGCGGGCGCTGGTGAGGGTGATTGCATGGGGTTGGGTGGTGGTCACCATGTCCACCTTTTCATTCTGCAATGAGCCAACAAATTCAGAGAGCAAACGCGCAGGGATAGTGATATCCCCTTCTTCCTCAACCGTGGCGCCAATCCAGGTGCTGATAGCAACCTCTAGGTTGGTGGCGGTGAGCTTCAGCCTACCCTGGTCTGTGGACATCAACACGTTTTGCGTAATGGGCAGGGTGGTCCGCGTTGCCACGGCTCTGCCAACAATTCCGAGGCCCTTGTTTAAGGTCTCCTGCAGGCAGGACACGTTCATGTACATTTCTCCAAAAAGTTTGCCTCAGTATATGCTGGCCCTATCGTGTCTGCAACGGGTATCTGTACGACTTTCGAGCCAGTCTGGGGTCGCTATGATACGATGAGTTCGCGCGTAAATCCATTCCTTTTACGGGGGGTTCCCATAGATTCTGAAAAACTCAAAGATCTGCTGGAGCGACTTCAAGTCGGCGATGTGTCGATTGAAGCAGCACTGGCGGAGTTGAACCACCTGCCGTACGAGGATTTGGGCTTTGCCAAGTTGGATCACCATCGTGAGTTGAGAAGGGGATTCCCAGAGGTTGTCCTTGGGCTGGGGAAGACTCCTGAGCAGATAGCCATCATCACCAAAAGCCTGACGGATAAGTCCGATAGAGTATTGGTTACACGCGCCACGCACGAGGCCTTCGCGATGGTTCGGTCATCAGTGCCGGATGCCGAGTTCCATGAAGCAGCAAGGGCCATCGTCGTTGATCGGCGAGCCAACCCCGTCCTAAATCCAGGCGTGCTCATCGTAACCGCGGGAACAAGCGATCTGCCGGTGGCGGATGAAGCGGCTCTCACAGCGCACCTTATGGGGTGTGAGGTAGAGCGGGTGACTGATGTTGGTGTAGCCGGGGTCCATCGCGTTCTCGACCAGCTGCCCACACTCCGGAAAGCTAGGGTCATCATCGCCGTGGCCGGCATGGAGGGAGCCCTTCCAAGTCTGGTCAGCGGACTCGTCTCCGCTCCAATCATCGCTGTCCCTACCAGCATCGGTTACGGGGCCAGCTTCGGTGGCATCGCGGCGCTTCTTGGCATGCTGAGCAGTTGTTCTCCGGGAGTCAGCGTTGTGAACATCGATAACGGTTTCGGAGCTGGCTACATGGCCGGATTGATAAACAACGGGATACAAGAATAACGCTGTGGTTTGCCTCGCCTCCAACCCCTGTGACACTCCTGTCTCATTGTTTTTTGGCAAAAGAAAAAGCCCTTGCGTCTCCCCCTCTGAGACACAAGGGCTAAAAACCCGGCCACGCGGACGGTAAATTATCGAGTTAAGTGCTTAATCTCCAGAGTCTCTCCAGGCGCTAGGGCAACGCGTCTGACGTCAATCCCCAGCTTCAATAGCCAGTAACCCAGGGTTGCCTTGCTGACTTTGAACTCATCAGCTGTGGCGGACATTCCCATCTCATTGACCATCTCTGGGAGCAATTTCTCCAAAGGACGCTTGTACTGTTCTTCCACTCTAAGCATTAACGGTGTTTTGCGAGCCATATCAATCCCCTCCAAACCACTACAGAACTCCCTCGTTGCTCACAGTGTAAATCGCCCCTTGTTGCGTGTCAAGGCATTGTTTAATGAAAGTTTAAGACTTTTTTAAGAAATATTTAATCTTTATCCAAGTGACATGGAATTCATATGGGGAATTACCCTGTTCAGCCCTCTGGTAACCCGTCATTTCCGTCCTCAATATCCCTATTCATCCTTGTCTCTCGGTCTTCACCGTGCGTTATTTCAACTCCCTAGGGCAGTAATTGGTTCCAACAGACTGCTATCCCTGCAAGGGTGATTCCCGTGGACAGTGCCTACACGGGCACCTATAATGCGCCCAACCATAGACTCGCCAACACAATTACAGGTATTTCATTTAGAAAGTGTGACGCCACATATGCTACGTACCGGAGTGGACATTGTTGAGATAGAGCGCATAGGCGAAGCCGTGGAGCGCTGGGGAGACAGGTTCTTCAATCGGATATTCACAGCAGGTGAACTCAAATACGCCAGGGGCCGGTGGCCACAGCTCGCCGGTCGCTTCGCCGCTAAGGAAGCGGTCATGAAAGCACTCGGCACTGGAGTACGTGGTGTCTCATGGCGGGAGATTGAAGTCGCACGGGAGCCGGGGCAAGCTCCAAGCGTCGTCCTTCACGGTAGGGCGAAGGCCCGCTCAGAGTTCCTGAGGCTGGGCGAAATAGCCATAAGCATATCCCACTCCAGAGACTATGCCGTTGTAGTGGCGGTGGGGGAGACCAGTGAAGACGGTAACGCCTGAGGAGATGCGGGCACTGGAGCGCCGCTCTGAGGAAGAGGGCGTCTCTACCGATGCACTCATGGAAAAGGCAGGCCTCCTGGCCGCCAGACACGCATGGGCGATGCTTGGCGAGCGTTCCTACGGCTCCCAGATCGTCATCCTGGTAGGATCTGGGAACAACGGCAGTGATGGACTGGTGACAGCAAGGCACCTCCAAACCTGGGGGGCACGCACCACCGCATTCCTCCTCAGCCCGAGAGGCGCCAACGAACCCAAGCTCAAGCAGGCCACGCTGGTAGGTGTCCCTGTGGTTGATACATCCAACACGTCCGCCCTTAGCGAAGTGCAAGCCGCGTTGTCGGAGGCGGACCTGGTGGTTGATGCAGTCCTGGGTACGGGCCGCTCCCGACCTCTGGAAGGCGTCTACCGCGACGTGCTGGCTGCAACCAATGCAGAGCGCGCAAAGCGGTCCGATATCCTAGTACTGGCCATGGACGTCCCCAGCGGCGTTGACGCCGAGAATGGCACAGCGGACGAAGCAGCCCTCATCGCCGATGCAACCGTGACCTTCGGTTATCCAAAAATCGGCCTGTTTCGATTCCCCGGGGCCGCCCTTACAGGCAAACTCACCGTTGCGGATATCGGTATCCCTGAACACCTCGTCGCCGACATCAAACAAGACGTGGTCACAGCAGCCTGGTCGCAGGCGCACCTTCCAACTCGCCCCCTGAGCGCCCACAAAGGCACCTTCGGTCGGGTCCTGGCGCTGGTCGGCTCACGGAACTACGTGGGTGCGGCGTACCTCGCATGCATGGGCGCAGCACGGTCGGGTTCTGGTTATGTCACCCTTGCGGCAACGCCCGCACTCCAGGCCCTCGTCGCGAGTAAGCTCACTGAACCTACCTACCTCCTGGTACCGTCAGACCTTGACGGCGACCCGACTCCCGATGGTTCAGCAGCAGTGCTTGATGCTCTACCCGGTTGCGATGTACTGCTAGCTGGTTGCGGCTTGGGTCAGCACGATGGCACCAACGCGCTGCTAGAGCAGCTCTTGCTATCGAGCGCGCCATTGAGCGTCCCGGTCGTGCTGGACGCCGATGCCTTGAACACCCTGGCTAGAATACCTGACTGGTGGAGCCGACTTCAGTCCCCCACCGTGGTCACGCCCCATCCGGGCGAGATGTCGCGACTGCTTGGAGTGTCCCTTTCCGATGTTGAAGGCGATCGTGTCGCTACCGCGCGACAAGCCGCAGCAACGTGGGGCGTTACGGTCCTCCTGAAGGGCGCCTACACGGTGGTGGCTTCACCTGAGGGAGGGGTCAGGATCATCCCCTTCGCCAATCCTGGCCTCGCCACGGCGGGCACAGGCGATGTCCTTGCAGGCGTCATTGCAAGCCTCGTCGCCCAACACGTCTCTCCTTTTGACGCTGCTAGCCTGGGAGCGTTCCTCCACGGCGCTACTGGCGACATGGTGGTTGCCGATATCGGCAACACGGGAATGGTGGCCAGCGACCTCCTGCCTATGCTGCCAAGGGCCATCAAAGCGGTACGTGCGGGTTCCTTTGTTGGTGGCCTCAACGAGATAGGGTAGCTCCACAGCCTTCCCCACTCCTCAGCCCGTTTGTGCCCATAGCTAGGGACGGATATACTACGTCACGAGAACACCTATGCTACTGACTATTGATATTGGCAACACAAACATCACGCTGGGCGCCTTCGAAGCGGAGGAGCTGCGTGCTACGTGGCGTCTATCCACGGAATCACGATGGCAGCCCGACGAATACAGCGTCTTCCTCCAATCGCTCCTGTCCATGAAAGGCGTCTCCCCTGCGGACATCGATGCGGTCATCATTTGCAGCGTTGTGCCGCCTCTGACCGCTGTTTTCGAGGAAGCCTGCGAGACCACGTTCCACACCACTGCCATCGTCGTTGGAGCTGGTACGAAGACGGGCGTCCGCGTCCTATACGAGCCCCCGCGCGATGTGGGAGCTGACCGCGTTGTGGACGCTGCTGCTGCATACCGCCTCTACGGCGGTCCGCTGGTGATCGTAGACTTCGGTACAGCAACGGTCTTTGACGCTGTTACGGCAGAGGGTGACTACCTAGGCGGCGCGTTGTTCCCGGGCATACACATCGCCTCGGAGGCGTTGATTCAGCAGACATCGCAGCTTCGGCGAGTCGAGCTTGTCGCACCAAAGTCGGCAATCGGCCGTAACACCGTCTCCGCATTGCAATCAGGGCTCGTCTTCGGGCATGTAGCGCTGGTTGAGGGCATGATTGCTCGCTTTAGAGAAGAGCTAGGGGCCGATACCCGCGCGATCGCAACGGGTGGCCTCGCAGACCTCGTAGCTACCCAAACCGACGTTTTTCACGCCGTTAACCCGGAGCTGACCCTCATTGGGCTCCGGATGGTGTACGATATGAGCAGCACTGGGGACACTTCCGCCTAGGAACATGCCCCACGGCCCTTACCTCCAGAAAGGAAGGGACCATGGCAAACCCTTTAGATGGCAAGACCGTTTTGCTGGGCGTCACCGGCAGCATTGCGGCATATAAAGCAGCGGACCTGGCCAGTAAGCTCACGCAGGCTGGCGCATTGGTCGATACCATCCTCACTCAGAACGCTAAGCAATTCGTGACGCCCCTCACCTTTCGCAGCCTCACCCACAGACCCGTCATGACCAACCTCTATGATTTGGACTCTGATGAGGCTATTGAGCATGTGGCATTGGCCCAACGTGCCGATATCTTTGTCGTCGCCCCCGCCACTGCACACACCATTGCCAAGCTGGCTCTGGGTTTGGCCGACGACGCCCTGACCACGGTTGCCCTAGCAACTGCCGCTCCACTGCTGGTTGCGCCTGCCATGGATGCACACATGTGGGAGCATCCCACCGTCCAGGAGCACATTGCCACACTGGCTTCACGAGGTGCACACATCGCTGGCCCCGCGTCCGGCAGGCTGGCCTCAGGCCTTATCGGTCATGGCCGCATGCTGGAACCCGAGGCGCTGGTAGGCCACATCAAGTGGTTTCTTGGCCAGACCGGAGACCTCAGTGGGCGCAAGATCGTTGTGACCGCAGGCGGCACACAGGAGCCCATAGATCCAGTACGTGTCGTCACAAACCGCTCGACAGGAAAGATGGGTTATGCCATCGCTGAGGCTGCTCGAGATCGTGGCGCAAGCGTCACACTTGTGACAGCAACAACACACATTGTGACACCAGTTGGCATCACGGTAAATAATGTCACATCAGTGGCGGGAATGCGCACTGCGGTGCTGGATGCCTGCGTTGGCGCAGACGCCTTAGTGATGGCCGCAGCAGTAAGCGATTACAAGCCTTCTCAAGTAGCAGAACAGAAGATAAAGAAGAGTGGCGCAGGTGACGTCCTGACCCTGGAGATGGTGAAAAACCCCGACTTCTTTGTAGAGGTTCCCGCGGGCGTCCTCCGGATTGGCTTTGCCGCTGAGACAGAAAACCTCATCGATAACGCCCGTGCAAAAGTCGATGCAAAGAGTTTGTCTCTCATTGTAGCCAATGACGTCACAAAAGAGGGTAGCGGGTTCGGCACCGATACAAACCAGGTCACCCTCATCAACGCAAAAGGCGAGGCAGAAGAACTACCGCTCCTTTCCAAGTACGAAGTGGGGCACCACATCCTTGATCGCACCCTCGAGTTGCTCAAATAGACCAAAGCTCCTCGCGTTGGCCGCCTCTTCCTATCTAACTGACTCCCCATAGGCCCAAAGCGCGGCGTTTGACCTCTTTTCCCAGCTGTTGAGCCATCTCTTTCCCGTTACCCCGTGCTCTCAACGACGTCGTATCCAGGGGATGTGCGTTATGTCTACTTACGCCTGCCGTACCATTCACGAGTTCTCAACTCCATCCTTAGGTAACCGCAGGCATGTAGGTCCAGGACATCGCCCTGGTAACCGCAGGCATGTAGGTCCAGGACATCGTCCTGGTACCCGTAGGCATGTAGGTGCAGGACATCGTCCTGGTAACCGTAGGCATGTAGGTGCAGGATACATCCTGCTGCTACAATGAACGCCACAACACCAAACTTGAATGGCGGTACCATGACCTCTCAGAGCACTTCAGACATTCCCTCGGCATACGATCCAGCATCGGTAGAGCAACGGCTGTACCAGCGCTGGCTGGATGCTGGGTACTTCACACCCAAGATTGATCCCTCCAAGAAACCCTTTGTCGTCATCCAACCTCCTGTGAACGTGACCGGAGAGTTACACCTTGGCCATGCCCAACGAGCAACGGTGGAGGACGCCCTCACGCGCTGGCATCGGATGCGAGGCGAGCCCACGTTGTGGTTGCCCGGACTCGATCACGCTGGCATTGCCACTCAAGTGGTGGTTGAGCGTGAGTTGGCAACAGAGGGTCTGACGCGCCACGATCTGGGTAGGGAGAAGTTCCTGGAGCGTGTTTGGGACTGGGTCGGACGCTCACGAGGTCGCATAGGTGAGCAACACCGTCGCCTGGGCGTTAGCTGTGATTGGAGTCGAGAGACCTTCACCCTTGATCCAGGCCCTAGCCGCGCAGTGCGCCATACCTTTGTGAACCTCTACAAGAAGGGGCTCATCTATCGCGGGGAGCGTATCATCAACTGGTGCCCGCGATGCTCAACTGCCCTTTCTGACCTTGAAGTGGAGCACCAGGAAACTACCGGAAGCCTCTACTACATCAAGTACCCCTTGGCGAGTGGCGATGGCCACCTGACCGTAGCTACCACGCGACCTGAAACCCTTCTGGGCGATACCGGAGTGGCAGTGAACGCCGACGACCCTCGATACTCGGCGCTTCTAGGCCAGGAGGTCACGCTGCCCATACTCGGACGCCGCATACCCATCGTGGGCGACGACGCTGTGGAGATGGAGTTCGGCACGGGCGCGCTCAAGGTGACGCCAGGCCATGACCCTGTCGACTTTGAGCTTGGCGAACGGCACGGACTGCCCATCATCACGGTCTTGAACCTGGATGGCACCATGAACGCTGAGGCTGGCCCCTACGAAGGCATGGATCGATTCAAGGCACGGGAGCAGATTGTCGCCGACCTGGAATCGCAGGGCCTTCTGGAGAAGGTTGAGGACCTGCAGCACTCCATCGGCCATTGCCAGCGATGCACCCAGATCGTAGAGCCCTTGGTAAGCATGCAATGGTTCGTGCAGATACAACCGTTGGCCAAGCCCGCGCTGGAAGTGGTACGCAACGGT
>CAUZTE010000043.1:0-8452 GCA_963582565.1 Dehalococcoidia bacterium
CGCTACCCATCGCTCGTAGTAGGTGGACTCGTCACCGGCCTTCTCTGCCGTAGCAATCTCGCCCGCAAGCTCGTCGACGAACTCACTCCACTCGTACTTGCCATCGTGGTTCATGGTCACGGCGATGCCGAACGCTCGACCCTCCCACGGCGCTTCGAACACCAACTCTCCGTTGGACCGTGGGAGGGCTGTCTCCTCAGGCATGTTAGAAATCTGCTCGTTGGGTTCAGTCGCCATGTCATCGCTCCTACAAAATCATCACGCTTATGTAACCGCCAGGTCGCTTGGGTCCAGGGCCTCGCCCTGGGGTGCTGGATTAAGCCCTGCCTGCCTTGGCTACACCGATCATTGAGTCCCGGGGGGCAAGCTCTTCAAGCTGCTCCTGGGACATGCCTTCAGAACCTTGTGGTCGTTCAGGCAGCACCATGTAGCGAATGTCCGCCGTGCTGTCCCAGACGCGTATCTCTATACCGTCCTCTAGCTCCAGACCGAAGTCCTGAAGCACTGCGCGGGGTTCAATAACTGCCCGGGAGCGGTATGCCTCCGATTTATACCAGCTAGGCGGCAGGCCAAGCACCGGCCATGGGTAGCAGGAGCAGAGGGTGCATACGACCATGTTGTGCACCGTGGGCGTGTTCTCCAGCACCACGATGTCAGAGCCCTCTCTGCCGATGAAGCCCAGCTCAGAGATGGTCTCCGTGCCGTGCTCAAGCAACCGCTGCTTGTATTCAGGGTCTGTCCACGCCCGGGCGACGACCTTTGCGCCGTTCATCGGGCCGATGTCTTGCTCGTACGCTTCCACCAGGCCGTCCACGGAATCGCTGCTGATCAAACCCTTCTCCACTAGCAGTGATTCTAGCGCTTTAACTCGGTATGATGCCCAGGACTCCTCTTCATGCACGTGATCGTGACCTTCACTCATGGTCGTTCTCCTTATTCTACCTGCGCCGGACTCAGGTAGCTCTCCCACATATCGATGTGGAGGGACTGGTTCGCTTCTGCCGAGTCGCCCCAAAGCTCCGAGCCCTCGAAACGCACGTTGTAGACGGGCTGCGGATCCTTGCTTGCGCCCTCCGGCTGTACGTCATGGAAATCGTCGACGCCGTAGAAGCGCACCACCACGCCCTGCTTGCCTCGTACGTATCGTGGAAGTCGCGTGTGGCCTTTGGGGTGGACATTGCGAACCCGGACCCTGTCGCCCGGGCTGAACCTAGCTTTGATGTCAACGTCCTGGTGGGGGGTGTTCCAGTCCCAGACGGCGTCAACCGTCTGCTTTGCCAGTGCAGGATCCTCCCGACGCATCGGAACCTCGTCGACGTGTTCCTGGAAATGCTCTGTCTTGGCATCAAGCTCTTCCTTCGTCAGGAAACCCTTGGCCAGCAGTGCACCCTCAATGACCTTCATCCAACGCTCGTAGTAGGTGCTGCCCAGGTACGTCGATGGCTCCAGGCTCTCCAACGCGGCGCGCAGACCGTCCGGGCCAAGCACGTCATGGGGGCCAAGGCACATCATCATGGCGTACATGCGACCCTCCCACGGTTCGTGGAAGACCGGCTCGTTGGGATCGTAGTCCACACGGCCGAAGCCGTGCATGCCACCCATATCGTGTGCGCCGTTGCTCATGAACCCTCCGACAGTTAGAGAACAAAACTAGAATTGGGATGCTAGGAAGTAGCGGCAAGGCTAGCACTATGGAAGTAGAGGGTCAACGGCGGTGGTGATCGCTTGCAAGGAAGAACCAATAGTTACTTTTGCCGTGGGAACTTCTTGAATCTTAGCCATAGCCCAATCATCATCACTATTGACATTGATACAGCCATCGGGATCGCGACAATCAGGATTTCGGAGACGGTTGCTCCATCTCTATAGACCCTGACAAATATAGAGGTCACCCAAGACAAGAACAATATCATTAGGATCCCAGCAAACAAAATTCTATTGGGTTTTATCAACAATCGATCTCTCGTAAATCTTCACAGTTGTACAAAGGACGAGAAAAAAGGGGTGGGAGTAAATCCCACCCCAGCAAAAGCGCAAATGGCTCCTATTGAGCAGGAGCGGATGGACTGCCTCCGCTCCTTGCAGCAAGCAGGGGCCCGGGTACTACCTGGAACATCATACGTGTGCTTGTCTGCCCGTTCACGTTGCCGATAACGAAGTATCGCCCGGGCCCGTCCAGGTTCAGATCAAGGTCTACAGCAAGCTTCATGAGCTGGTCCTGCCCCGTGCGGATCCCCGGGGGGCGACCCACCTCGAACTGCCCTGTGATCTTGCCCAACGTCTCCCCAAACTCTGTAGCTATTTCAACGTCCAGAGTGCTCTGCTGATTTGTCTCCTGCCAGGGAACGCGCACGGCTATGGCCACGGAACAGTGCCTGGCTACGGGAAAGGGCGTGTTCACGGTCAGGACTTCCCAGCCTCCGCCCATGATATACAGCTTGTTTGCAACCACCTCGGCGGCGTCCGCCAGCATAAGCCACTGAATTTCCACTTGTGTATCTCCTACCGCTAAGCTACAATGCACTACAAATGTAGTATTACCAATGTAATCTGTCAAGTATCCTTAGGAGGACGCAGCTATGGTTCAGGAAGCATTCCAAACCCCGGAGCAGGCCCAGCCATTATCGGACGAACCCGCCTCGTCCGGGGACCGTGCCATCGTATCTGTAGCCTTCCCTCGGGCCGATTTCAACCGGGTCACCCAGCACGCTGCCCAGGCCAACAAGAAGACATCGGAGTTCATACGGGAGGCTGCCCTAAGCGCCGCTGCAGGCAACGGAGCAGGGGTAGCATTCTCTCTCACCACCGGGAGCGCCGCCACCATCATGATGTCCGGCAACGTCCCTACCACCACCTACGCGCCCGGCACCTGGCGACACTCTTTTGACGACCGGGATATGCAGACCTATTAGCCTCTATTTACGCGGACCGCTTGGCATCCACAATGCCCCCTTTGTATAATGGCCAAGATTTGCTGTTCCGGCGGCCCTGAAGCATAGTCCGTCCAAGGGGGATTCCTGATGAAATCTGTTCACCACTTCTTCGGCAAGGTCATGATTGTAACGGGTGCCTTGTTTTTGGGGTTTATTTTCACTGACCTGATTGGCATATCCTTCCCCCTTTGGCTCAAAAACTACACCTTCGCCATCTTCGGCGTCGCCCTTTCGATATACGCTTTCAGCTTCAAGCGATGGCGTGAAGATGAACCTGAATAGCAGACATTATTAGCAACCGGCGGGCCATCACCACAACCTAGGGGAGAAAAACCATGCTGACACGGGAAGAAAACGACCTCATTACACGGACAGACTCCGGCACGCCGCTCGGCGACATGATGCGTCGGTTCTGGATACCCGCCTTCATCGGCAGCGAAGTCAGGGAGCACGGCGGTGCCCCTATTCGCTTCAAGTTGTTGGGTGAAGACCTCATCGCCTTCCGGGACACCGATGGCAAGGTAGGCGTCATGGAGGAATACTGCCCACATCGCGGCGCATCGCTGGCTCTGGCTCGCAACGAAGAATGCGGCCTGGTCTGTATCTACCACGGTTGGAAATTCGATGTCGATGGCAACTGCACGGACATGCCCTCAGAACCCGATGCCAGTAACTTTAAGGACAAGGTGAAAGCCCGGGCCTACCCGGTGCAGGAAGTTGCTGGCATCATCTGGACGTACATGGGGCCGGCAGAGAATCTGCCACCATTCCCGGCATTCCAGTGGACAAAGGTTGCAGACGATCACCTGGTTCTCATAAAGACCCTTCAGGAGAGCAACTTCCTCCAGGGGTTGGAAGGCGGCATCGACTCCTCCCACGCGTCGTTCCTGCACCGCTCCTTCGGTGGCGTGCGGACAGGCTGGGGCAACCCGCTGAACGCCGATGTCATGAAGGACACCGCACCACGGCTGGAGGTCGAGTACACCTCGTACGGCTATCGGTACGCCGCTGTCAGAGACGCCAACAATACCGAGGAGTACGTCCGCATGACGCCCTACATCCTCCCTTTCTACTCCTACATCCCAGGTGCCCCGGGCCGCACCACCGGGTTCACCTGCTGGGTGCCTCGTGACGACTTCTCTTGTTGGCAGTGGGAGGTCGGCTTCAATGAGGAGCGCCCGTTCACTTCGCAGGAGCGCAAGGACCGGATAGAGCAGTTCGGGTTCCACGACAACGACATGGGGTTCCGGAAGTCGCGTAACTTTGAGAACTGGTACCAGCAGGACCGGGAGGCGATGAAGACCCGGGGGTTCTCTGGCATCTACGGCACACGTACTCAGGATCATGCTGTTCAGGAGACCATGGGGCCTATCTACGATCGCACTCGTGAACATCTTGGCACCAGCGACCGCGCCATCATCGCGATGCGACGTCTGCTGGCCGATTCTGTTCGCAATTTCACTGACGGTATCGATCCGCCCGGGTTGGCTCCGGCAATCCCCTACGAGCTTATCCGTGGTGACGACTTCATGAAGCCCACAGAGCAGACGTGGCAGGACGCCCGCCCGCTGGACCCAGGACACACCCTCGCGTGAAATGCCAACGATAGGAGACGCTCATGTTGACCAATGAAGACAACGAGATTCTTTGTCGAGTCGGCCCCGGCACAATGATGGGAAACCTCCTCCGTCGGTATTGGACACCAGCGCTGCTGTCCAGCGAGGTTCCTACGCCGGACAGCCCTCCCGTTCGATGTCGCCTCATGGGAGAAGACCTGGTGGCCTTTCGGGACACTGATGGAAAGTTGGTCTACTGGACAACTACTGCCCACATCGCAGGGCAAGCCTGTTCTTCGGTCGGAACGAGGAATGCGGACTCCGCTGCGTCTACCACGGATGGAAGTTCGATGTGGACGGCGCGTGTGTAGACATGCCTTCAGAACCGGCAGAGAGCAACTTCAAAGACAAAGTCCGCATCACAGCGTATCCAACCCATGAAGCAGGTGGAGTCATCTGGACGTACATGGGGCCGGAAGATAAGCAGCCAGGCTTCAGAAACTTCTTTGGTGATGCGTTTCCAGAGTCGGAGTGGCGCGCTACCAAGATCATCTCCGTATGCAACTGGATGCAGGGCCTGGAGGGCAACATCGATTCGTCCCATATCGATTACCTGCACAGCGGTCGCCCCCCTGGCGTAGAGGTGAAGGAAGCGGCTGACCAGGTTTGGTTTGACCAGCCCGGCTATCCGCCTCCCGGGTCGAGGACGCCCAGAAGCCACTCGCCTACCCTTGAGATGGAGGACACCTGGTACGGCTTTCGGTACGCGGGGCTGCGCAAGACCCCCAACGGCTACACCAATGCCCGGGTGACAGACATCATCCTGCTGTTCTACACGCTGGTAGCGCCTGTGTATGGACCGCTGGGTGGTGACAACTTCCTGGTCATGGTGCCTATCGATGACCACTCGTTCTGGCGGCACGGCTTCGCAATTAAGTCCACGCCGGTACCAGAGGATCCACGGTTGGCAGCGCTCCAGGCCATCATTGCGCAGTACGGCATCAAGGATCGCAACCAGTGGGAGGACAACGACTACCTCATCGATCGAGAGGCGCAGAAGACCTCCACGTACACCGGGATTTCGGGAATCGCTCAGCAGGACCTGGCAGTCACAGAGAGTGTGGGTACGATAGGTGATCGCACTAAGGAGCACCTTGGGACAACCGATAGGGCCGTCATACGAATGCGTCAGAAGCTCATCAACGCCGCCAAAGACCTGGCCAATGGCATTGAGCCTGCAGACGTGGACGCCTCACTGCCCTGGGACAAGATCAGATCCGCTGAACGTAACCTGGATGAGGGTGAGGACTGGAGGATGTTGGGGACAGAGGAAGACCCTTTGGTTAAACAGTTAGAGGCAAACGAAGTCCACGGCTGATATGGTATTGGCGCTAAACCCTAGAATCTACGCAGAACCAAGAGGAGTACGTCATGGCCAAGAACGGCTTCAAAGTCATCGATAGCGAACCGCATTTCATGGAGCCCCTGGAACTCTGGACGGAAAATCTTCCGGAGCCCTTCAGGTCTCGGACCAAGATCGTCAGACCCAACAACGGTGGGTTTGCGGAGGGCAGCGGCGCTCGCATAGAGATTGAAGGCGTGGAGAAGCCCCCCATCCCCTCCAACCCCATGGTACGGCAACGCAGTCTCAGGAGGATCCCTCTAGTTCCTGAGCTATTGAAGGTGAATCAGAACCCTGTGCCGGAGGTCTACCTAGAGGGGTTCGACATCGAAGGGATCGATGTGGGGGTGTTCATGCCCACCTCGGCAATGCGCATCGTCAGATACGATGGCATGGATCCGGAACACTCCCTGGCGTTGTGCCAGGTCTACAACGATTACGCCGCCGAGTTCTGCAGCCATCACCCTGACCGCTTCAAGTTCTGGGCTTGGGTCCCGCCTCACGATGCGAAGCTAGCAGCTGGAGAAGCCCGTCGCGCTGTGGAGGAGTTAGGAGCAGTGGCAGTGGCAATGACTGGCGGTGCTGTGAACGGCAACCTCCTTTGCGACGAGTTCTTCGACCCACTATGGGAGGAGATGAACCGGCTGGGCACTGCCTTCGGGATGCACGGTCCACCGGCCAACTTCAACCTGAAGGACAACTATAACCAACGCTACCTCGGACACAAGGGCATGGAGGTCGTCGGAAACGCCATGACGGGCCCGGTCCACGCCCAGACGCAGCTAGCAGAGCTCATCATCGGTGGTGTGTTGGAGCGGTTCCCCAACATGAAGCCCGCATTCCTGGAGGTCAACGCTAGCTGGCTACCCTGGTTCCTCTGGAGGCTGGACGATAAGTGGGAGACCAATGCGCCGGACCTGGAGATTAAGCTGAACATGCTTCCCAGCGAGTACTTTAAACGTCAGTGCTACGCTGTAATTGAGCCGGAGGAGTTGCCCGTCAAATACGCCATCGACTACATGGGCGCGGGCAATCTGCTGTTCTCCACCGACTACCCCCATAGCGACTCCATCTTCCCGAAGGCGGTCAGCACCTTCCTGGAGTTGGAAGGCGTGTCTGACGACGACAAGCGGAAGATCCTCTGGGACAATGCTGCTGCGCTCTTTGGTTTGGAGACGCGCACGGAAGCAGCCACGTCTGGCTAACCAAACTTACTCGACATGAAAAGAGGCCCGGGAAATAACCCGGGCCTCTCTCATTTTCCGTGAGCTATGCGAGTTTTCAATCCCTAATCTGTAGGCACAACCTCTACCAGCGGCGCAACTTTAGCCCATTCCGCAACATCCACGTGGGCCATGCTTGCTTCCTGCAACAGCATCAGCTCGAACGCCTTGCGTCGCGCTCCATCTTCCGTGATTGGTACGGCATTGCATTGCACATCCCGCTTCAAGTCCTGCTTCAGGTGCAACGTGAACGCCGACTTGGCCACCATGTTAGCGTACCAACTGCGCAGTCGCCCGGGCCTCCCGGTGATGTAGAGCTTGCCGTCCAACGCGTGCAGCCTAATCTCGATGCGCCGTGCATCGCCGCTCTTGCGGCCTGTGGTGGTGATGTCCACAACCTCGTCCGTTGTTAATAGCTGTCTGATGTCCTCTGCCATGTCCAAGCTCCTTCAATGTTCGTCGAGCCGCAGCATAGGAAGTCAGTACCCCAACGTCAAGCCGCCATAGGCACTTAGCAACCAGCATCGCCTGCCGTTACGTAGCTGAAGTGAGGTGTTAAACTACTAGTGTAGTTTTATTTCCTACACATTACAGTATAGCTGGAAATCTCAAATCGCCCGGGTGATTCATATCTGGGAGCGGTTTCGTGTGTAATGTTAGAGCCACTTAGGTGAGGCGATGGTATACCATCCCTGTTGACAAGGTTTTTAGGGCGTTCCTGGACAATTGAGAGGAGAGCACCGATACCAATGACCACTGAAATCGACTTCGTAGAGCGTGAAGTGAGTATCTCTGCACCCGCCGAGACCATTTTTTTGCTACTGACAGACTCGCAGGAAGTGACCCGGTGGATGGGCGTCACCGCTGAGCTGGATCCCCGGCCCGGAGGCATCTATCGAATCGATGTAACTGGTCAGGACATTGCCAGCGGGTCGTTTGTGGAACTATCGCCCTGGACCAAGGTAGTTTTCACCTGGGGCTGGGAAAGCGAGGACACCCTGGTCACTCCCGGGACCTCCACAGTGGAGATCACACTTACGGAAGAGGGCGATTCAACTCTCTTGCTACTCCGGCACTCCGGACTCCCTGAACTTGACCGGGAATCCCATGGAATGGGTTGGGATCACTACCTTGCTCGATTGATTATCGCAGCTCCCGGCGGCGACCCCGGTCCGGATCCTTGGAAGGCGTCATAGGATATTCCGTAGCTGTAAAACTCTACTGCGATAATGTATCAACAATGATATTCCGTAGCTGAATTTGGCAGGATGCTCAAATTCAGTGGTGCATTTCAAAATCATGGGATGCGACGCAGCCGTGCCCCAGAGTTGCTAAACA
>CAUZTE010000044.1:0-8407 GCA_963582565.1 Dehalococcoidia bacterium
TCACAAGTACTCTGCCGTCTGTAAGTCCGGGTGCATTCACCTCTCGAATGCTAGGAGGTTTGCCGCCCATCACCCGAATCGCCTTGGTAGCATCATGCACTTCGGCGTCTATGTCGCCCTTCTTGTTAGCAACCAACAAGCCGCCGGGTTTCAGGAACGGCAGGGTCAACTCCACCAGCGCTGGCATCTTGGCGAGGCCTCGAGCTAGCACAACGTCGAAGACCTCTCGTAGGGATGCATCTTTGCCCAGGTCTTCAGCTCTGCTGAGGTGGACATCTACGTCCGTAAGCTTCAGGTGGTCCACCAAGTGGTGTAGGAACGTGACCTTCTTACCTGTTGCTTCCAAAAGCGCCAGATGTATGCCGGGGAATACGATCTTGAGGGGAACCCCCGGAAATCCCGCGCCTGCGCCAACGTCCAGAAATCGACCGCTCTGAAGGGTCTCTGGAGATAGAGCACCGGCTACGGTCAGTGAGTCCAGGAAGTGCAGTATCTGCACCGCATCCGGCTCCACGATGCTGGTCAGGTTCACCCGCTGGTTCCAATCAGCAAGGGTAGCTGCATAGCGCGTGAACTGCTTTTCCTGGTGTTCATTGAGGGTTATGCCCAACTCGCGGCATCCGTCTAGGAGAAGTTTAAGCTTGGGGTTGGCTTCTTGTGTGCTCACCGGAAGATTATAACACTAGATAGGAATCAGGTAGCGCGGAAACAGGCCTGCCCCTTCCCTTCATAGCCCGTCGCAACTATCCTGTTGGGCAGTCAACCACAAGGAGCAGCGATGACCACCAAGCAGGTCGCCAAGGAAAATACAGAACTAGGGAACGAGCTGAAGAAGCGGCTGAAGGGCGAAGTGAAGTTCGACCGGATGACTCGCGCGCTCTACGCAACGGACGCATCGATATTCCAGATGGACCCCATAGGCGTTGTGTTTCCCAAAGACGTAGAGGACATCGTAAACGTCGTCAGCTTCGCAGCGTCTGAGGGATTCCCTGTGCTCCCAAGGGGCGGCGGGACAGGACTGGCGGGGCAGACGGTCAACCATGCTGTGGTCATGGACTTCTCCAAACACATGAACCAACTCTCTGAGATGAACGCGGAAGAGGGATGGGCCTGGGTTGAGCCCGGCATCGTACTGGACCAGTTGAGCGCGCACGGTGCGCCCCACGGACTCAAGTTCGCACCGGATCCGTCCACCACCAACCGTGGCAACATCGGCGGCGCAATCGGCAACAACTCCTGCGGCGCTCGTTCCATCGTGTACGGCAAGACGCTCGACCACGTGCTTGAACTGGAAGTGGTGCTGGCAGACGGCAGCGTGACCTCTTTCAAAGAACTGACATCGAACGAATTGGAAGCCAAGTTGGCGCTCCAGAACCTGGAAGGCCAGATATACCGCGATGTGCGACGCATCGCCGAGGAGCAGCAGGCGGAGATAGACCTGCGCTACCCCAAAATCCAACGTCGAGTGAGCGGCTACAACCTGGACGAGATCCTGCGAGACCCCGCCAACATGGCCAAGGTGGTCGTGGGGTCTGAGGGCACGCTGGTCACCTTCACACGAGCCAAAGTACGGATGGTGCCCCGCCCCAAGTCGGCGGCGCTGGCCGTCATCCATTTCAACTCCATCCTTGAGTCGTTTGAGGCAACAGTAGCCCTGCTCGATTCAGGCGCATCCGCCATCGAGATGATGGACGACACCATCGTGAAGCAGGGTCGCAAGCACCCCGTGCTGTCGCAGCGCATGGACTTCGTTGAAGGCAACCCGGCGGCGATGCTGCTGGTGGAGGCGTCCGGCGATACACCCGAAGAGGCGCAAGCGGGGCTGGACCGTATAACGAAGATCATCGATCAGCAGGGCCTGGGCTACCACACGTTGAAGGTGACCGACCCCAAGTTGCAGGGCATCATCTGGGCCGTCCGACGCGATGGCCTCGGCCTCATCATGTCCGTGGAAGGCACCGCGAAGCCCCTGCCCTTTGTCGAGGACACCGCTGTGCCGCCGGAACGACTGCCGGAGTACTTCAAGCGTTTCGATGAGCTGGTGCGCGACGAGAAGACCACGGCGGCGTATTACGGCCACGCCAGTGTCGGTTGTCTGCACATCAGGCCGTTGGTAGACATAAAACAGCAGGACGGCCTCGACCGCATGGTACGCATCGCGGAGAGGGTGTCAGACCTGGTGTTGGAGTTCGGCGGATCGCTCAGCGGCGAGCACGGCGACGGCATCGTCAGGGGCGTGTTCACGGAGAAGATGTTCGGGCCCAAGCTCTACGCATCGTTCCGCGAGTTCAAGCACGTCTTCGACCCCAAAGGCATCATGAACCCAGGCAAGATCATTGATTGCCCACCCCTGGTGGAGAACCTGCGGTTCGACCCGCAGTGGAAGCCATTTCAGCTTGAAACCTACTTCGATTTCTCCAAGGATGGCGGCATCGCAGAGCACGTGGAGATGTGCAACGGTCAGGGCGCGTGTCGACAGGTCTTCGGCGGCACGATGTGCCCCTCGTTCATGGCGACGCGTGACGAAGAGAACACCACTCGCGGTCGAGCGAACGCGCTGCGCAACGTCTTCTCCGGCGTAGTGCCCCAGGAGGAACTGACCGGCGAACGACTCCATGAAGTGTTGGACATGTGCCTTGCCTGCAAGGGCTGCAAGGTAGAGTGCCCATCCAGCGTGGACATGGCCAAGCTGAAATACGAGGTGCTGGGCCACTACCACAAGGAGCACGGGTACTCGCTGCGGGACAGGTTGTTCGCCAAGGTCTATAAGCTCAACCCCATCGGCAACAGGCTGGCCCCGGTGCTGAACCTGGTCATGAAGCTGCCTGGCACGGGTATAGCGCAGAGCCTCATCGGCATCCACCCCAAGCGGAAGCTGCCCGCCTTTGCTACCCAGACCTTCTCAAGCTGGTTCAAGAAGCACCAACGTGAATTGTCTCGCGGAGCGGGGCACACCCCGGATATGTCTCGCGGGGCGGGCACGCGAGGGCGGGTGCTCCTGTTCAATGACACGTTCATGGAGGGTAACCACCCGGAAGTGGGCATCGCGACCACCAGGATCCTGGAGACGCTTGGCTTCAGCGTGGAGACAGCGCCTCGTTGGTGTTGCGGTCGCACCATGATGTCCAAGGGCATGATGGATTCGGTGAAGGAGAACGCCCGCAACAACGTGGACCTCTTCTACCCCTATGCACAGGCGGGGATACCCATCATTGGGACAGAGCCGTCATGCTTGCTGACTCTGCGCGATGAGTACCCAGACCTCCTTCCCGGCGATTCCAAAGCATCGACGGTTGCCAGCCAGTCGTTTTTGCTCGACGAGTTCCTAGCCAAGCTGGCGAAAGACGGCGACCTTGATCTCGACCTCCAGCCTCACGATGGCAAGGTCATCTTCCACGGCCACTGCCACCAGAAGGCAGCCATCGGTATAGATGCCTCCGTGGCGGTGCTGAAGATGGTGCCCGGCGTAGAGGTGGAGACACCGGACACGGGCTGCTGCGGCATGGCTGGCTCTTTTGGGTTCGAGAAGGAGCACTACGACGTCTCCATGACCATCGGCGAGCGGGTGCTGTTCCCGACGGTGCGCAACAACCCCGATGCCACAATCGTGACCACTGGCGTGTCCTGCCACCAGCAGGTGGAGCACGGGACCGGCGTTAAGACAATGCACCTGGCTGAGTTCTTGGCCCAGCAGTTGGTGGACTAAGAGCCAGCGTTATACTGACCCAACTCCCAAATATAAAGCGAACTAATAGCAGGAGGGGTTAAACCCCCATGACGACAGAACCCCACGACGAACAAACCGAGGCGATGGCCCAGCTTGAGACTATGATGGACGAGCTGACGAAGGCCATAGAGGCCGACCCCGACGATGCAGACGCGTATCACCGTCGAGGTGTGGCGTACGGCCAGATGGTAGAGCCGCAGGAGGCCCTCCGCGATTTCACTCAGGTAATCCGACTGCGCCCGGAGAACGCTGAGGCCCACTACAACCGCGGCATGGCCCACACAAGCCTCCATCAACCTTTGCAGGCCATCGACGACTACACGGAGACGGTGCGCCTGGACCCGAAGCACCTGGACGCGTACAACAACCGCGCCGCCTCGTACATCGAGCTACGACAGCCGGAGCAGGCTATGCCCGACCTTGAGCACGCGCTGACCATCGACGCGAACTCGGCGTCGGCGTACGCTCTTCGGGCTATGGCCAATGCGCTGCTGGGCGATGAAGACCAGACCACCAAGGACTCTGAACGCGCAGCCTCGCTGGGATTCGATACCGCAGCACTGGAGTATCTTGTCATGCGGTCGAAGCAGCAGGGCACACCGAATATGAGCGAAAACGACTCCCGGAACTAAGTTTACATAACAACTAAGGGGCATCGATATGGCGAAGAGTACCAATGCAGTCCGATTCGGCGTCAATCCCCGGGGAATGTCTTACGAGCAGGTACTGTCCGTGGCCAAGACGGCTGAGGACGCGGGCTTTGGGGTCATCTCCTTCAGCGACAGGCCACCGGAACCCAGCCTTGAGGGTTGGACCTTTGCCACGGCGATTGCGGTGCGGACCAAGAAGATTGCCGTGACTCACTCCACGTTGAACATACCCCTCAGGAACCCCGCGCTGCTGGCCAAGATGGCTTCCAGCCTGGATGTCATTACCGGGGGCGGTAGGGTCATCATGACGATAGGCGCAGGTGGGCAGGAAGCCCACTACACCGCCATCGGTACGCCCTTCGGCACCGCCGGAGAGCGTGTCACCGACCTCGAGGACGCCATCGCCATCATGCGAGGCCTGTGGGCCAACGAGACGTTCACGTACGAAGGTCGGCAGTTCAGCGTCACCGAGGCATCGTCGCCGCCCAAGCCCCTTGGGACGATACCGTTCATCATCGGCGCCGGCGGTGCTCGAATGCTCAAGTACACCGGTGCGAAGGCAGATGGCTGGATCAAGAACGGCGGCTGGCCTGAGACCCATGAGCAGTATCTTGGGCTTCTGGGCCAGGTGGAGGCGGCAGCTGAGGCGGCAGGCCGGGATCCACGTACCCTCAGGCGTGTGCTGAACGGCACGGGCTACATTGGCGACAAAGACCCGAACGACGTCATCCCGGAGACGATGGGTCGACGTGGCGGACTGATGGGCACTGCCGACAAGATCCTTGGGATCATAGACGAGTACGTGGAGTTGGGCGTGGACACGTTCCAACTGCAGTTCCCCGCCGATAACTGGGAAGAGCAGATGAAGCAGTTTGGCGAAGAGGTTATCTCAAGAGTTAAGAGCTAGGCGATCCCTTAGCGACGTTGAGGGCTACAGAGGGTTTCCTTCAAGGAACCGACCCTGGTAGCCCTCTGTTGCTGGCTGCTCCAACCGAAGAAACACCAGTTGCATCACTCGGGCGTTCTTTGCCACAGTGAAACCACCCTGGTGATAGACCACCATGAGCGCCTGGTACCGACCCCGGTAGCCCGCATCGCCAACAGCCCCATGGACGGCCACGCCCGACCGCAACAGGCTGGATCGCGATTGCCCCAACGTCATGATGTCCAGGGGCAGGTTCACAGTCTCATTAAAGGTCACTCTGTACGCCCCCGGCTCCAGCCGAAGCATGCCGTCCGCCGCAAAGGAGAGTGGTGTGGCCTCTGCAAGGAACCGCTGGGCGTTGGTCTCCCCAAGTATTCCCGGCTCACTGAAAGCAGCCACCTCTGCCAACGTCAAATCGAACCCGTTGGACTGGAGCTGAGCAGCCAGGTCTGGATACCCTTCAATGAGAGGAGGATTTGCCTCCAACATCTCAGCAATGCTGTTTCTATCCAGACCTGTGCTTGTCATAGCATGACCACCTTTGGCTTAGTAGTAGAGTTGGCCATCACATGAGCTACTGGTTTACGACGATGCGAAGGCAGGGCAATTACAGCACATCGAGGCATAGGGGTTCAAGGAGAACAAGCGCGGATTCCAACGGGTATCGTGGAGGGGCTAGGGGCGACTCGACTCCGCTTCTTCAAGGGCCTTCATCGCCAGGATCGCCCTGAGGAAGAGCTCCTGGGACCTGTGGAACGATTCTTCCATCCGCGCGCGCCGGTTTGTCTCGGCTTGCCTCGACAACCGTTGCTCCATCTCCTGGAAATTCTGGTACTGCCTGAGGAACCGCTGCTGCATCACGTAGCGCTCTCGTGAACTCTTGTTCTCCGTGATAGTGATGAATCCAGACGCGGGATCAAGAGTCACCCTGATCTGTGGAGTCGTAGGTGCTGTGAAATCGCTTGTGGCGGGCACGGGAGTGGGTAGGACACCGCCCATGAGCACAACCGCGCGGCGTGTGTGGTTCTCCATACGCACCGCAGTCCTCTCCATCACATCCTGGCCCTTGCCGCGGGACGCTAGCTTCTCAATCTCTTGGGTGCGCTCTTGGGCGAACTTGGCATGGAGTTCAGCCTTGCCCCGGTCTGAGAAGGACACCACCAGGCGGAACCGCTCTTGGGCTTTCTTCACCGGGTAGAGAACCTCGCCCGGGACGCTTCCAGCCGCTGTAGAGGTGGTGGTCCAGCCGCCGAACGCCAGCACCATGACAGCGATCATAGCGATTGCCCATGACTTCGCCAGGGGACGGAAGACACGCCATCGGGGATTACTGCGTTTGGCCTGTTTAGTAGCCCACGCATCCGTGATGCGACCGAGCCCAAGGCGCTGCGCTTCCGCAGGCGTCTCGATGGCATCGCCAACCTGTTTGGTCTGCTTGGCGAGTCGCAGCAACGGTTCCAACTCGGCAGCAGCCTCAGGGAATCGCTCAAGACACGCCTCTATAGTGCTTCCTTGCTCAAGAAGCTCCAGGCAGGTGTTCAGTGCGTCTACGTCTTGTTTGTCGCTCATTGTTGCCTCGCTGCGGACTCCGATACTATTGGGAGCATGATTCTGCGTAGTGCCCCTAACGCCGAGTGTTGGAGGGCTTTGATGGCATTCTCCTTGCGATCCATGGCCATGGCTGTTTCCGCCAATGACAACCCTGCTATGAATCGCAATAACACCACCTGTCGCTGAAGCTCGGAGACCTTGTCCAATGCCTCCCGTAACACTTCAACATCCAGGGCCTGAAGCGCCTGCTCCTCCACGTTCTGAGAATCTGGGAGGGCTAATGCCTCATCGAGAGGGACTGGCGGGCCGGACGTGCTCTTTGTGTGCCGTACCCTATCCACGACCAGGTTGTGGGCGATCCTGAACAACCAGGCGGCGAAGGGTGGCCCCCTGAACTGGAACTTATCCAGTGAGTTCATCGCTTTCAAGAACACCTCTTGCGCCATGTCCTCGGCCTCAGGTCCGTACCCTATCCGCGCGGCAACGTATCGATACACCTTTGGGAAGAAGGATTCATAAATACTCCCAAAAGCCGATAAGTTGCCCTCCTGGGCTGACCGAACCAGTGGCTCGATGTCTTCCTGCACATGGCCTCCGCGAAGGATGTTCTGAGAGTCGTCGATGGTTATCGCTGCCCTGTGCACAATACTATAACGGTTGAGGTGGCCAAAAGGTGAGCAGTGAAATACACCAATTTTGAGGGCAGTTTATCCTGGTTCTTTTCTCGTGGTAAAATCGAGTGTCAGATTCTATAAGGACAACCTATGAGTGCCGTGGAGCAAGAGCCACAACAAACTGAATATATGCCCTACTCGCTCCGGCCAATGTTGCCGGACGATACAAAGGCCGTTGCGGAAATAGAGATGGAGGCTTTTCCAACCACCTGGCCTCCTACTCCCTTTCGCAAAGAACTCAGCAACCGGCTGGCCCGGTACCTTGTGTCTTACGTCCCCACGGAAGACGCTGACCTGCCGGAGGCCCCTGAACCCGTTGTTTACATAAGCAAATCCGATTCCCTCCTGAAGAGGATGTTGCAGGGCGTGTGGCCGAGGATAGATCTGGGGTCTAGGCGCGTTGATTACCAGGACCTGCGACTTGATTTCATTCCTGGATTTGTGGGCATGTGGTTCATGGCGGACGAGGCACACATCACCGCAATCGCTGTGCTGGAGACGCATCAACGAAGAGGCATCGGAGAACTCCTGCTCATCGGGTGCATAGAGCTCGCCATCCTCCGCAACGCCGATGTGGTGACGCTTGAGGTCAGGGTCAGCAACACCCTGGCACAGGGCCTCTACAAGAAGTACGGGTTTGAGATTGTGGGTTCCAGGAAGAAGTACTACACGGACAACAAGGAAGACGCACTTATCATGACCACCGGGAAGATCCAGGAGGCCGAGTATCAGCGTGAGCTCCACGAGAAGATAGCGTTGCACGAAGCGCGGTGGGGATCCTCTGAACGAGCCCTGACGACACCCTCCACTGGAGTCTAACCAACCATGTCACACTGATGTCTCAAGGGTAAATGAGTCGTCACAACAGCAAGTAAGCTCA
>CAUZTE010000045.1:0-8375 GCA_963582565.1 Dehalococcoidia bacterium
GCCAGTGGCGGGTTCGGCGAACTTATCACCAAGATCCTGGCAAAAGACGGACACCAGGTCTTCGCCACCATGCGAGGAATCGGCGGGAAAAACGTAAACGCCGCGGGACAACTGAAGTCCTGGGCGCAGGGCGAGAAGCTTGCGGTGGAGGTCATCGAACTCGATGTCACCAGCCAGGACTCCGTGGACACTGCGATAGCCAAAGTCCTTGCCGATGCGGGTCACATTGATGTGGTGATCAACAACGCAGGGATCGCCAGTAGAGGACCTATTGAGTCGTTCACGGTCGCAGAACTCCACCATGTGTTTGATGTGAACACCTTTGGGTCCCTGCGAATCAACAAAGCCATTCTCCCCGGGATGCGTGAGCGGAAGTCCGGGTTGATCATCCAGATCACCAGTTCTCTGGGCAGGTTGGTCATCCCCATGGGCAACGCCTACGGAGCAAGTAAGTTCGCCATGGAGTCTTTCGCTGAAGCCCTCCACTACCAGCTCAAGCCATTTACCATTGACGTAGCCATTGTGGAGCCGGGCTCATTCTCTACGCCTGTGATGGAGAATGCGCTTGTTGGAACGGAGAGCAGAATCCTCTCCGCGTACAACGCCGTTTCAAACACCAAACCCCGTATGCCAATAAACCCGTCAGACCCTCAAGAAATCGCTGATGCGGTGAAGCGTTTGGTGGACATGCCCGCGGGTACACGTCCATTACGGACTGTGGTGGGCACAGTCTTCACAGCAGGGGTTGAAGAACTCAACAGCGCCTCAGAGAAAACCACAAAGGACCTTTGGGACTCCCTGGGGCTTAGCACGTAACAATTCCCATGTTCATCGTTGGTCCCCACCACCCAGACCCACTAATCTACAAACCCCACCATTTCCGACTCTGAGGATAATCCCCCGGAAATGGTGGGTTTTATCGACTTCCCGATACCATTCATGCAATTCACCGAAAATTCAATGATTGGCTAAGTTAACAATACCTCCATGAACAAAAATTCTAAATACCGTCAATCACCCACCAACACCTCGCAAAAATAATGGCGGTAGAACAACCAATTCCATAGAGGGAAAACCGTCAGTCTTAGTGTGCCCTCTCCCCCATTTCCGGTCTACATTTAATGAGTACCGACGAACTGCACACACTCTTTTTATGTTGGCGACCATGTGCGCGAGGGCATTAGGGCCGGGGCCAAGGGGTAGGCGCAACCAAAGACGAGATCATCCATGGCATTCGTACGGTGCATGCCGGAGGGTCCTTGGTACCTGCATCGGTCGTTGGGAAACTGGCGGAGCCTATAAAGTCAGACCTGCCGGACCTGAGCAGTAGGGAGCGGGAGGTGCTTCACCTCCTGGCTGACGGTTCTTCAACGAAGGAGATAGGCGAGCATCTGGTTCTCAGCCTCAATACCGTGAACTTCCATTTGCGGAACCTCTACCAGAAGCTGGGCGTGAGGAGCAGGACACAGGCAATCAAAGTGGGCCAGCAGGTGGGTCTGCTGGATGTGATGAAGAACACTTTAAACGTTGCATAGAAGCTGCTGATTCAGGGCAAAAGAAAAGGGGAAGGCCAATTCATTGGCCTTCCCCTTTTTGCGTTTACTTTTGGCCGTAGGTTATTGCGTGGACTGGGGTCACATCAAAGGAGCTAACGTTTTTGTAGCTATGCCTGTTTAGCAGGTCAACAAAGGCCTGCGTTGGCATCAACTGGTCGCCGATCAGCGCCTCGAAGTACTGGATTCCGCAGAGCACTCGAGCGGGCACTGTGCGGCACTCAGCGGTTGTGGCCGGGAACGGGAAGTCTGAGATAACAAAGTAACCGCCGGGCTTCAACGCCTTAAGCACCCTATCTGCAACCTGCTCGATGTCTCTGCACTCATGCATGGAGATGTTGATGAGGATGGCATCGTATTCCTCAACAGCAGTGATGTCCTCCAAGGTGCTCTCAACCAGATCGACCTTGCCCTGAATCCCCAGCTCCGTCATACGCTCCTTCACCTTACCCAGTGAGTAAGCATCGCCGTCCAGACCCACCAGTGACACTGACGGGTAGGTCTCAGCAAGTCGCTGCAGGCCGTAGCCAGCACCGCATGCCAGGTCAAGGACTTTTGCATTGCCTGCAAGCACGTCCGGGAGGCCAGGAATCTGGGACAGGCCGTTTGGGACAAGTCGGTTATAAAACGGCCGGCCCGTCTCACTCACCATGTTGATGAACGTGGGGCTGCAATCGTTCCACCAGATGTTCTTGCCCGTTGGGAGGTTCTCTTTGAACACATCGAAAAATTCCGGCTGGATGACGACCTGTGGCATCCCGCCGATGTAGCCAGGGAAATCTCGATCAAGCAGTAGTTTGTCGACAAATGGCGCCAGGGTGAAGGTCATTCCATCGGCGCTCTCCAAGAGTTCTGACGCGTACGCCGCTCGACACCAGACGGCCACGTACATGGGGTCAAGTTTGAGGTTGGTTGCCAGATCAGTGGCAGTAGCGCCTTTTTCGTTCGCTCCAACCTCAGCCAGCAGTCCTTGGGAGATACCGATCTCCATTGTCCGCACTCCCACATACCCGGCAATCTGGCCAAGGAACTTGCCCGCCTGTTGCTGCATGGCCTCCTGAGGGGTCTGTTCTGCCTGTGTCATATCGTTCCTCCTTCTTTAAACGTCTTTGCGCCGATACCCTCGGCCGTCAGCCAGATTTCAGCTAACCACGTTATGCACGCCCTGCCTAGTCTTGGTCGAGTTCGAACGCCGTGTGCAACGCACGTACCGCATCTGCGCACTGGCTCTCCGAAACGATACAGGTGATGCGAATCTCTGAAGTCGTGATCATCTCTATGTTCACTCCGGCATTGGCAAGAGATCTGAACATGGTAGACGCATAGCCGGGAGAGTTCTGCATACCCGTCCCAACAACACTCACTTTGGCCAGGGCCGCATCGTGGGTCACGCCTCCCGCGCCAACCCTTGCAGCTATCGGTTCCACCACGGCCAGAGCCTTATCGATGTCCGTGCGAGTGACCGTAAAGGAAAGGTCTGACAGCTTCTCCACGCTGGTGTTCTGCACAATGGTGTCCACGCTGACAGCGGCCTCTGTCAAAGGCTCAAAGAAATCAGCGGCGATACCGGGTTGGTCCGGGACCGCCAGCACCGTCACTTTGGCAACGTTGGTATCCCTGGCGACGCCTCGCACTCTACTTCTGACTTCCATAGCCACCTCCCGATGGATAAGCGTGCCCGGGGCATCACTGAACGTAGACGCCACCAGGATAGGTATGTCATATATCTCGCCAAGTTCAATGGAGCGAGGCTGCATTTTAGCGCCGCTCACCGCCAGCTCCAGCATCTCTTCGTAGCCGATCTCCGGGAGCTTCCGCGCCTTGGGGACGATGCGCGGGTCAGCGGTATAGATGCCCTCGACATCGGTATATATCTCGCAACGCTCGGCCTTCAGAGCGGCCGCCAAAGCAACGGCCGTGGTGTCAGAGCCGCCACGGCCCAGCGTAGTGACCTCCTGGGCCTCTGTGACGCCCTGGAAGCCGCATACGACTGCCACTCTCCCCGCATCAAGCTCTGCAATGATCCGATCCGGCGCAACATCGGCGATGCGCGCCTTTCCGTGCAGCGCCTCGGTCTGGATTCCCGCCTGGAGTCCGGTGAGGCTGACGGCAGGGCAGTCCATATCGTTGAGGGCTATGGCCAGGAGCGCGCAGGAGACCATTTCCCCGGTGGAGAGCAGTAGATCGACTTCCCGCTCAACCGGCGACGTGGCTACCTTGCGCGATAACGCGAGGAGGTCGTCGGTGGAGTCGCCCATCGCAGAGCAGACGACCACAACACCATCGCCCTTTGCCTTGGCGGCAATGATGCGTTTAGCTACCCCGCGCACCTTCTCGGCGTCGGCTAGGGAGCTACCTCCGTATTTCTGAACGATTATCGACATGTTACTTTCTCTCGACCGCTTCTCAAGTAGTCATCGGTGACCTGTCATTCTGAGCAGAGCGAAGAATCTAGAGTCGCCCCGAAAGCCAAGGCCTCGGATTCTTCAGTCGTCCTCCACCGGAAGACCTCTCTCAGAATGACAATCATCGTAGTTCGACAGGCTCACCATGAACGGGTGTTGTTAGCGGACTGAGGTCGGCGACTCAACGACGGCGACGCCTATCATGGAGTCTCTACCCACAATTTCTATGAGCTCTTCCTCGGTCATGCCATCGGTTCCAGCGGGCCTTTGCGGCAGCACCATGTACCGTATCTCCGAGTTGCTGTCCCAGACGCGTACATTAACCGCGGGATCAAGCTCAAGTCCAAAGTCTTTTAGTACAGCTCTCGGCTCCACGACTGCCCGTGAGCGATAGGCCTCTGACTTGTACCAGCTAGGTGGAAGACCAAGCACCGGCCACGGGTAGCAGGAGCACAGCGTGCAGACCACCATGTTGTGGATGTCATCTGTGTTCTCCAACACAACGATCTGGGCACCCTGAGCGCCAGTGAACCCCACTTCTTCTATGGCTCTGGTGCCCTCTTCAAGCAGTCGCTTTTTGTACTCGGGGTCCGTCCATGCCTTGACGACGACCTTTGCACCGTTCATCGGCCCGATGTCCTGCTCGTACGTCCTCACCACATCGTCGATGGCGTTGCTGGCAATCAAGCCCTTCTCGACAAGGAGAGACTCCAGCGCTTTGGTGCGAAGTTCCGCGTAGGACTCATCGTGGTGGTGATGCTCTTCAATGCTCATGGTCATCCTCCCCTTACTGCTTGCCCGGTCTATGCAGGTTCAATGTACCCTTCCCACATATCAATGAAAAGGAGTTGGTTCACCTCCGCCGTGGCGCCCCACAACTCTTCCGCGTCAAACTGAACGCTGTAGATAGGCTGAGGCTCACTCTTGTTTCCGTTCATATCGATGTCCGGGAAATCATGGTTGCCGTAGTATTTGACCACGATGCCCGTCTTCCCCCTGATGTAGCGAGGCAATCTCGTATGCCCCTGCGGGTTGATGTTCCTGGCACGGACGACATCGCCGACATTAAAGCCAGGAGTAGCGCCCGTGTCGCGATGCAGTGGTTCCAACATGAACGTTATCTTCTGTATCTGCTCCGATTCTTTCGGGTCTTCTCTACGTTCAGGAAGGGCATCCGGGTTCTGACGGAAGAACTCCATCCGCTCATCCATCTCTTCCTTAGTGATGAAGCCCTTGGCGATTGCTCCGTTCTCAGCGGCACGCAGGTGGCGCTCGTAATAGCTTGAATTCAGGTACTCTGACGGGCTAAGGCTCTCCACGGTGAAACGGAAGTTGTACGGTTCAAATATCTTATGTTTCACCAGGGACCGTCGAATTCCCATGACCCTGCCTTCCCAGGACTCATGGAACACTGGTTCATTCTCTTCATGGGTGACTTCGCCAAAGCCATGCATGCCGCCCATGTCATGTATGCCGTTCATCGCAATCCTCCTCCACAAGAACTCATGGGTTATCCCACACTCACGATGTGAGCACCCTGGTCGCTGACCTTGGTGATCTTCACGTCGCCGGGGACACCGGCCTTGACGGCCATGTCAGCCATCTCGTAGCCAACGGTCATCTCACGGTCGGGCGTCAATGCCAGGACGGTGGAACCTGCGCCGGAAAGGAACGCACCGGCGGCACCCGCTTCCAACGCGGCGCGGATAATCAAACGCATCGCTGGGAAGAGCACGCCTCTGGCCGGTTGGTGCAACCTGTCCTGGGTGGCCGTCTTCAGTAGTGCTAGATCGCCCGATGTCAGGGCGTTCACCAACAGCGCAGTTCGACCCATGTTGAACACGGCATCGGCTCGACTTACCAACGGTCCAAGGAGCCCTCTGGCCTGTTGGGTTGGCATCTGCTGCGACGGGATGTACAGGATTGCCCATAGCTCTTTCGCCAGGGGAATCGTGGAGGTAATCAGCTTCGCTTCGTCCTGAACGACGATCTGACAACCTCCAAGAAGGGCAGGCGTCACGTTGTCCGGATGGCCTTCGATACGCACCGCCAGGGCAAGCAGTTCGTCCTGTGATAGAGGCTCACCGCACAGGGCGTTCGCCGCCACCAGGCCACCTACCACGGCGGTGGAGCTACTGCCAAGGCCTCGACCCAGGGGCACAGCGTTGTCGCAGGTAATCAGCAGTGGGGGCATGGGCTCGCCGATCTCCTGGAAGAGGGCAGCGGCCGACGTGTACACCAGGTTATCGTCGCCGCGACTCAGCAAGTTAGCACCCTCGCCGGACACCTTGATGCCTGAGCCGCCCGTCTCCATGCGCACGGTGTTCCAGATATCCAGAGCCATGCCGAGGCAATCGAAACCAGGCCCCAGGTTCGCCGTAGTGGCTGGGACTCTTATCTCTACGTGAGACTTCATTGCTACAGGGGTCATGTGTCCTTTTTTTAGGCTTGGTTCGTGTATGTATGGGACTGTTGTTGAACCGGGGGCACATCCCCCGGAACCCTTTGTATTTGGCTGAGACTGGCCTGCGGGCCAGAGGAGCCGAACATAGCGGGCTTCAGTCTCCGCCGGAGGCAAGACCTCTTTAGTCCCCTCGCCGCAGCGACATATGGGTCCAGGGCCAAGCCCTAGTCGTGGAGGCCGATGCCCTGCCGACGCTGAGCCAGCACTTCCCAAACAGATTTAGGTGATGTGTTTGTGGCAGCTAAGAGCGTCAGCGTGTGATACAGCAGGTCTGCAACCTCGCCTGGGAGCTCATCCGTTTTGCCCATTGAGGCAGCTATAGCAGTCTCACCCGCTTCCTCAACTACCTTCTGCGCGACCTTGCCAACGCCTGACGCCAGCAGCCTTGCCGTATAGCTCTCGTCCGTGGGGTTCGCCTGGCGATCTTTGATGACCGCAAACAACTCTTCAAGCACTCCCACACCGGGGTCTGCATCGGCGTAGGTCTGCGACCCTTCAAGCTCAGTGAAGAAACATGACATTTCACCCGTGTGGCAGGCAGGGCCTACCGGGTCGACTTTGAAGAGCAGCGTGTCGCCATCGCAATCGAGCCACGTCGATTTAACGCGAAGGAAGTTGCCTGACTCCTCGCCTTTGTGCCAGAGGGCCTGTCGACTGCGACTGTAGAACCAGACATCGTTGCTCTCAACAGTGTGCTTCAGGGAATCTGGAGAGACATAGGCCATCATCAACACCTGGCCAGTCTCATAATGCTGAGCAATGGCAGGTATCAGGCCGTTTTCGTTGAGCTTCAGCTCCTGGGTCATGGCTCCCCTCACTTTCCGGTTGAGGCGTTCTCTGCTTCGTTGAGAACGATAACAAGGTCTTTCAAGCTATGCAATTCATGGGTAGGCGTCACCCGACCGTTCATGGGCGCATCGTGTCGATTGATCCATGCCGATGGCATCCCTACCAAATAACTACCCCATACATCTTCATGCAACGTGTCACCCACCATAAGAGTTTCACTTGGGTGCAGGCCCAGTTGCTTGAAGAGCACGTCAAAAATCAGCGAGTGGGGCTTATAACCCTCCGCTCCCTCCGAGGTAACGATGGCCTCGAAGGCGTCCGTAATGCCGTGCTTGGCCAGCAGCGGGTAGAGGAAAGAATCATCGGCGTTAGAGAGGATGGCCATGGGTTGCTTTCCTTTAAGCTGTTCGATGACCTCCAGTGTCTCCGGGAAGGGCGGCCTGTCGGCGAAATCAGCGAGGCAGAGTTCGTTTGCAGCGCTCGCATCGCCCTTCAGCCTCAGCTCTTCGAAAGCGCGTACAAAGCAGTCGCGCCATACATCGGAGTAGGACTCGAAGGGGCCAGGCGTCATCGTCTCAACGTTGAGACGACGCGCACGAAACTCCCGCTCTTTGGGCAGCCACACGTCCCACAGGGTGTACGGCTCTACCTGGAGCTTCTGATCGGCGCACACCCGGATAAAGCTCTCTCGCCAGTAGTCGTGGGTGTTGGCGAAAAGCGTATCGAAGACGTCAAAGACAACCATCTTAGTAGACACAGTGGCTCCTTGCGGGTTATTGGCTTGTGTCTATTGTAGCGTGTCTGAGGCGGGTGATAAACCGGGGGCATTATGCCTGAGACTGGCCTGCGGTGGTTAGCCGGGGGCACATCCCCCGGAGCCCTTTGCCAGAGGGGAACCCCTCTGGACTCCCCGGTGTTGGTAGTTAACAAGTGGGGGCGGGGTTTAGTCTCCGCCGGAGGCATATAGGTTGTTAGCGGTTCTCTATGGGCCTGATGGGCACACCGTGCTCGGCCAGGTACGTTTTGACCTCTGCGATGCTGTACGTCCCGAAGTGGAAGATACTGGCAGCCAGTGCAGCATCAGCCTTGCCCTCTTCCAGCACGTGCAGCATATGGTCAGGGCTTCCTGCGCCGCCACTAGCAATTACCGGGATGGATACCGAG
>CAUZTE010000046.1:0-8290 GCA_963582565.1 Dehalococcoidia bacterium
CAAGAAAGCATTCCCCCGCTTCTCCATAAGCTAATAAGTGAATGAGGTCGCTCAGAGTGGACTAGTCTGCTCTGGGCGACTATAATCCTGCATCAAGAGTTGATCAGGGGGGTGGATACGTCCACCAAGAAGAAGGAGGAGATAACATGGCAGAGATTGGATTGGGTATTGGGACTTCCCATAGCCCTATGCTGATGCAGCCCGCAGAGCTGTGGGCAAACCACGCGCTGAACGACCAGCGCAACAAGGAACTCTGTTTTGCACCCTCAGGAGAGATTCTCAGCTATGAGGAAGCTCTTGAGCGAGCAAATCCCGGCGTTGCGAACCTCAACCAGTATGAGATTCACAAGAAGCAGAAGGAAAACACGGACGCCGCAATCCTGCAGCTTGCAGAGACCTACAAGAACTTCAAGCCTGACATCGCAGTCATCGTTGGCGACGACCAGGACGAGATGATGTTTGAAGACAACATGCCCGCGTTCTTGGTCTACTGGGGAGAGTCCATTAAGTACTATCCCCGTAAGGCTGCGCCGGATGCCTCTGATGCAGCCAAGGCTTCAGCAGCTGGCTATCCGCAGACTGAGTTGGAGATTCCAGTAGTCTCAGACCTGGGTCGCCACATCATTGAGTACATGATTGACCATGAATTTGACGTTGCCCATTCCAAGTACCTCCGGGAGAACCCCGGTGGCACCGTTGGTCACCGTTATCCCTCGGCACATGGCGAGATTGAGACCACACGAGTGACCGCACCTCGACCGTTCGGTCTTCCTCATGCTTGGAGCTTCCTGGTGAAGCGCGTCATGCAGGAGAACCTCATTCCCATCGTTCCCATCTGGCAGAACACCTGCTATCCCCCCAACCAGCCCTCAGCCAAGCGTTGCTTTGACTTCGGTCGGACGCTGCGTGGCGCAATCGAGTCCTGGGGCGGCGGCAAGGGCACCAAGGTAGCTGTCATGACTTCCGGTGGCCTCAGCCACTTCACCGTGGACGAGGAGTTGGACCGCACAGCCATCAAGGGCATGGTGGACAACGACCCCGAGATCCTGCAGAACCTTCCCCGCCATCGGCTGCACTCCGCAGCTTCTGAGACCCTGAACTGGGTCACCATCGCAGGAGCCCTGGAGCACTTGAAGGCAGAGAAGGTCGGTTACGAGCCTGTCTATCGCACCAACGCTGGCAGTGGCGGCGGCTGGGGCATGGTTCAGTGGACGTAATCACTTCCTAACGGAATGTGGAAACAGCCCCGCCAATTGGCGGGGCTGTTTTTTGTTTCGCAATGGAGCATCAAACGTGTACACTAGAAATGAGAAGTTAGAAGCGCTGTGTGTGGAATGGAGTCATGGCAGTAGGTGCCAACCAGGGGAGGCGCGTTTCTGTACCACCTGCTGAGGAGATGCGCCGATATGCTAAGCAAAGTAGACAACGACCTTCTTACGCAAACCGATAGAGGTACTCCTATGGGTGAGTACCTCCGCAGGTACTGGCACCCCGTCATGCTTGCAGAAGAAGTCCCCGAACCCGATTGCCCGCCCAAGCGTGTCCGCATTCTCGGCGAAGACCTTGTTGGGTATCGCGATACCAACGGCGATATCGGCCTCATCGATAACTACTGTCCCCACCGCCGAGCCAGCATGTTCTTCGGACGGAACGAAGAGTGCGGCCTGCGGTGCGTTTACCACGGTTGGAAGTTTGATAAAGACGGCAACTGTGTGGATATGCCCTCTGAGCCCGCTGAAAGCAACTTCAAGGACAAAGTACGCATCACCGCATACCCGGCACGGGAGTATGGCGGTTTGATTTGGGCCTACCTGGGGCCGCTGGAACTGATGCCCAACCTTCCAGAGCTTGAGTGGGCTCGCGTTCCCGCAGACCAGCGCATCCTCTCCAAACGCCTTCAACTATCCAGCTACTCGCAAGCCGTAGAAGGTGGTATCGATTCGAGCCATGTGTCCTTCCTCCACACCATCCTGGATCAGGACCAAGAGGACGACCTGGCAGCAAGCGGTGTGACGCTGCAAGAGTATATGATGGCAGATACATCCCCACGCTTCTTCGTGAGGGATGCTGACCCTGGCCTGCTCATCGCGGCCAGGCGCAACGCAGGGGATGAGAACTACTACTGGCGCATCACCCAGTTCCTGCTGCCCTACTTCACCATGATCCCCGGCACACCCGGCTATCCGATAGGCGGCCATTGCTGGGTGCCCCTCGACGATGAGAACTGCTACAACTACAGCGTCACCTGGCACCCTAGCCGTGCGTTTACAGAGGACGAGCTGAAGTTCCACCTGTCTGGCCTTGGCATCCACGCCGACGTGGACGATAAGTACATGCCGCTTCGCAACAAAGAAAACGACTATGCCATCGATAGGGATATCCAACGCACCACGACGTTTACTGGCATCCGCGGCATTGGTGAGCAGGACATGGCTGTGCAAGAGAGCATGGGAACCATAGTAGAGCGACCACGCGAGCACCTTGGCAGCAGCGACGCGGCGGTCATCGCGATGCGACGTCGCATCATCCGCGAGTCCAGGAACCTGCAAGAGGGCATTGAGCCTTTCGCGCCCAGCCACAGCGATGCGTACAAGGTGCGTTCAGCCGCAGTGGTGCTGGCTCGGGACATTCCCTTCTATGAGGGGGCACAGGAAGAACTGAAGTCCATGCCCTAGGGCGCCCTAGGGCATCAAATTCAGTCGAACCAGCAAACACTCAGCCTGCACACTACCTGTGAAAGGTAGCTAGCGTTCCGTGCCCCCAGGCGTTACACTATCCCCCGAATCTTCGGCATTTGGGGGTATTCCTATGGCAACAAAAGCAACGTCCCAAGACCCGTTGGTAGCCAGACTTTCCAAGGTTGATGCCTGTGCGGCGTCAGACGCCCTGGACAGACTGGGACTCAAAGGGTCCATCATTGGCATCAAGCCACTGACCGTCACTCAAAAGATTGTTGGTCGGGTGGTCACCACCCGCATGAAGGCCTTTGGTGGCGAGAAGTCTGTACGGCACCTGGGCGCGGCAGCCATTGAGGCATCCAAGCCTGGCGATGTCATCGTCATCGATCACCGTGGTCGGTTGGATTGCGCAGCATGGGGCGGCATCCTATCGAATGGTGCAATAGTCAAAGGCGTGGCCGGTGTCATCGTCGATGGCGCAGTACGCGATGTTGACGAGAGTCGGGAGCTGGGCCTGCCGGTCTTTGGCCGCGCGGGAGTCCAGGTGACCGCTCGAACACGCATCATCGAGGAGTCCTGCAACGAGCCTATTGAGATGTGTGGTGTCTGGGTACACCCCGGAGACCTGGTCATAGCAGACAGCAGCGGAGTGGTATTCATCTCCAAAGAGCATGAGGATGAAGCCGTGTCTGCTGCAGAGGACATTGCCAACCGTGAAGCGTTGATGACCAAGGATGTTTTGTCCGGCAAGCCGATCAGCGAAGTGATGGGCTCAAACTATGAAAGTATGTTGGAGAGGAAGTAACAATGGAAAAATTGGTAGAGGATCTTCTAAATCTTGGCACCACCACGGTCAGCGATGCTTGCGATAGGCTCGGCATCAACGCCCAGGCTGTCGGCATCATGCCGCTAGACCGCAACTTCACGCTTGGTGGCCGGGCGTTCACCGTAAAGACCATCCCGTCCAAGAACGTGAATCCGGGCAACGTCGGCGACTACATCGATGAGGTCAAAGAGGGTCAGGTAGTTGTTCTGGACAACGAGGGCAAGCCCAACGCCACCGTCTGGGGCGATATCCTGACCATTATGTCCCATAGGAACAAGCTGGCCGGGACGGTCATCCACGGTGTCTGCCGTGACGCCGCCCGCAGCCTGGAGCTGGGCTATCCCATCTTCAGTCGTGGCAACACCATGCGCACCGGCAAGGACCGCGTTGAGTGCGTGGCAATCAATGAGCAGTGCTCCCTGGGAGAAGTCCACGTTAGCCCCAACGATGTACTCGTTGGTGATGCCGACGGCATCGTTGTCATCCCCAGTGATCGAGCTGAAGAGGTCTTAAAAATCGGCAAGCAAATCGAGGCTGCCGAGGACAACATCCGAGCAGAGATCGCCAAGGGTTCAAGGCTTGACGAGGCACGTGAGAAGTTCAAGTATCACGCCCTTCAGACCCGCGACGAGAAGTAAGTAACCACCTGGTTAAACCAGCAAGTGCGGTACCCCGCTCGTATATGCGAGTGGGGTACTCTCGTTTTATGATGGCATAGCACCCATAAAACCCTTGGAGGACACGCATGGCAACCGAATCAACCGCCCCCGGAGACATCTTCCCTAAAATGACCGTTGGCGTCATGGGTTCCGCCGGAGGGAACCTCCCACCGGAAATCCGCAAGCTGGTCTATACGTTGGGCCAGGCCATTGCGGACAAGGGCTGTGTGCTGGTGACCGGTGCGTGCCCGGGCTATCCCCAGGAAGCGGTGAAGGGTGCCAAGTCAAAGGGTGGCGTAGTTGTGGGCGTCTCTCCCGCATTGAACATGGAAGAGCACATCCTCAAGTACAACTCCCCCACCAAAGGATATGACGCCATCATCTACACGGGTAGCGGCCTCATGGGCAGAGAGATTGAGAATATCCGCAGCTGCGATGTGGTGGTCTTTGTCGGCGGGCGTTCAGGCACCCTTGGCGAGTTCGCCATCGCCTACGACGAGGGGAAGGTCATCGGTGTCTTGGAGGGTACAGGGGGCATTACCAGCCACCTGAAGACCATCATTGAGATGATAGACAAAGAGTTGGAGGGGGTCATGTGCTATGACAACGACCCCCTCCAACTCCTGGAGACTCTTGAGCGAACGTATATGGAGCTAATCTTGCCCAAGTACCTCAAGGCCATGGAAGGCCATGACCCTGACGGTTCCCTGGACGATTAGTCTTTAGACGCGCCAGCCCAGCCGGTCTCTGAGAGGTCCACGGTAATACCGTCGGGCCCGGTGAACTTCACCTCTACATTGCCCGTGCGAGCGTGGCCGTTGGCATCGGTGATAGCGCTCTCCTTCTTTGTCGCGCCTGCACCAAGGATCTGTTCCTGGGCTTGGTCCATCTCTTCCACCATGAAGCCGAAGTGGTGGAGTCCGGTGTGCCTGGCTTTGCCTTCAGTGTTGGCAGCGTCATCGTTCTTGAACTTGAGGACAGCAAGGTTGATGTAGCCGTCAGTGAGGTAGTACCCCTCTGCGGCAACGGAGTTGACCTTGCCTGCTATTTCCAGCCCCAGGCCTTCCACATAGAACTTGGCCGTTGCGTCCGGGTCCTGTGTTGCGATTGCTATGTGCTTAATCCTTGCCATGTTTGCTTCCTCCGCCTTCTTCTTCCGTGGTGTACTTACGAGGCCCCTGCCCAGCCAGACTCGGATAGATCTACCGTTACGCCGTCCGGGCCGCTGAACTTGACCTCAACGTTCCCCCGGGCTTCCATGTGCTCCGTCCCCGGGTAAGGGCGATGCACCGCGCCAGCCCCTTCGATCTTCGCCCGGGCCTCATCCATGTCCTCAATCTTGCACCCGAAGTGGTGGATGCCGGTGTACCGAAGCTGGCCCTCTGTGGTTGCAGGGTCATCGTACTTGAACTTGAGGATGGCCAGATTGATATAGCCGTCAGTAAGGTAGTAACCCTCAGCCGTGGGTGAGTTCAGCTTACCAACCTCTTTCAGACCAAGGCCGTCAATGTAGAACTTCGCCGTTGCTTCCGGGTCTTGGGTAGCAAGCGCTATGTGTTTTATCCTGGCCATCACTTCCCCTCCCACTGTGCTCATTCCTCGATTGATGGGCCTAGTGTAGTGACCTGATTTTGCATCGTCAACGCCCCCACGTGGACACGGGTAGGCAGTGGAATGTACAGTGGCGAATACCAAGCAAGGTGGGAGAACAACAATGGATGATGCAATACGGAGCGCCCTAGGGGTAGATGAACTCATCGATATCACTACGGCCGGTCGAAGCAGCGGCCAGCCGCGTCGCATCGAGATTTGGTTCCATTACATCGAGGATGAGGTCTACCTCAGCAGCATGCCGGGGAAACGGTCATGGAATGCCAACCTCCTGGCGAACCCGGACTTTACGTTCCACTTCAAGCAGGGCCTCGTCCGTGACGTAGCTGCCCGGGCCACGCCAGTGACCGACCCGGCTACCAAGCGCGATGTGTTCGCCAAGATGAAAGACGCCGAGTCTCGCATGTCGCATATGGACATCGACGTCTGGGTGGTCGAAAGCCCATTGGTCCTGGTGGAATTTACCGACTGACCCGGGTGAGTTCTGCTATACCGGCCAGCACTCTTCCGTCACGTCCACCCGGTTGCCCTCAGGGTCTGGTATCCAACTCTCCGCCACAGCGCCACTAACCGGGCTGCGTCTCGTCGTCTTGGCCTGCGCCTCAATGTCATCAACGCTGTCGACGTGGAAGCCAAAGTGGTTGATGCCCCACGGTCTATCAGGAAAGCTGATCAGCGCCAACCCCACGTGGCCGTCAGAGAGGTAGATAGTGCCGTTTTCGCCACGGAGTTTGATCTCCATGCCGAATACGCTCTCGTAGTAGCTCGCACTGGCCTCTCGGTCTTCAACGTTTATCGCGATGTGTCGAATCCTTGGTTGTGCCATGTCACCCTCCGTGCCCTTAAATCGCCAGGTAGCCGCCATCAACCACCAGCTCGGTGCCGGTGATGTAGGACGCATCATCAGAGGCCAGGAACAAAACGGCAGTCGCCACTTCATCCAGCTCGCCGACTCGCCCCATCGGTATCTTTTCCGTCACCAGATACTCATGCCGTTCAGGGGGCCGGATGGTGCCGCTCATAGGGGGCATGATGCCTGGGTGGACAGAGTTGACGCGTATACCTTGCTTTGCGTTCTGCACCGCTGCCGACTTGCTCATGATGCGTACGGCGCCCTTGGATGCGTTGTAGCCCATGTGCGTCTGTTCCATACCTACAAAACCTGAGATGGAAGAGATGTTGATGATTGAACCACCGCCGGTCTTTCGCATCGCAAGAATGGCATGCTTCATGCCAAGGAAGACGCCCTTTGCGTTCACGTCCATCACAGTGTCCCAGGCATCCGTTTCCAGCAGGTGTGGCTCATGGACTCCGTCCATACCGGCGTTGTTCACCAGGATGTCCAACTTCCCAAACCTTGCCACGGCATCGGCCACAACCGTTTCCCAGTTCTTCTCATCCGTCACATTGAGGTGGCTGAAGACCGCCTCACCACCACTCGCGTTGATTGCATCCGCCGCGGCCTGACCCTCTGCGTCCAGTAAATCGGCAATCACCACCTTCGCACCCTCGCTCGCGAAGAGCCTAGCCTCCGCTTCGCCCATGCCGCGCGCGCCACCCGTCACTATTCCAACTTTTCCCTCTAGTCGCATCGTTCCTCCAGATACCTGTGTTCAAGTTAGCCTCGCCAGTATAGGGGATAACCCAGCCTTTCGCCTTGCAAGGTTCATCAGGGCTGGATAGACTGCATCAGTCACATTCATTCAACGCAATTTCACGTATATGAGGGAACGCTATGAACACTGAAGTCCGCCTGACGTTCAACCGCAAGTTCGCCTTTGCAGATGGGCACTCCTATGGGGATTCTGGCCCTTACGAGCGATGGGTTGGCACAGCAAGCTACGCCCTAGACCCAAATGACCCCACCAACGCCAACATCGTTGACCTGGAGTACGCTCCAAGGAACGCTAAGGGGCTGGTTGAGTTCAGTGCAGATGTCGATCTCCTGAAGCCTGTGGATCTTGCCAAAGGGAACCGCCGGATTCTGTACGATGTGAACAACCGAGGCAACAAGACAGCCCTTCCCAGCTTCAATGACGCCCCAAGGCTCCCTGACCCGACGACCCTTGCCGATGGTGGCAACGGCTACCTTATGCGGATGGGCTACACCGTGGTCATCTCCGGATGGCAAGGAGACCTGATTCCAGATCCCACCCTTGTGGTTACAGAACTTCCGGAAGCGCTGAAGGAAGGGAAACCCATCCAGGGCACCATCCGCCAGGAGTTCATAGCCAACGACCAGGGCGTGTTGTCCATGCCCCTCAGCGGTCATCGCGTCATACGCAGCTATGAGCCCACTGACGAGGCCAGCGCAACCCTTACCGTTAGGGAGCTTGAACGCGATGAGCGTAAGCCCGTAGCCCGTGACGAATGGTCCTTCTCCACAGTGTCGGCAGACCCCACAGGAAGCCTGAAGGTCACGCCGTCGTCCACTCATCTCTACATGAAGAACGGGTTCAAGCCCGGCTACATCTATGAACTCATCTACCAGACCCAGGGCTCCAAAGTCATGGGCC
>CAUZTE010000047.1:0-8286 GCA_963582565.1 Dehalococcoidia bacterium
TTAGGTGGCCGCCAGGAACTTGATGAGCCTCAGGCTCCGCCGGCGATGGCTGGGAGGTAGTGAACCTCGTCGTTCTCCCCAACCGGTTCGTGGAGGGCAGTTCCCACCACTACGCCATTGATTATCACGGATACCCCTGCCCTGATGCGGTCGGTCTCATCGTCCACCAACCGCTCCCAGAAACCGGGGTGAGCCGTGTCCAAGTTCCGTGTAATCTGCCGCACCGTTGACCCTGCGACGGTGACCGTTTCTACACCGCCGACAAGGTCACGGTACGGAGTTGGTATCCAAACAGTTGCCACAGGTTACTTGGTCTTTCCGTTTTTTTCCTGAAGCGCCTTCACAATCTTGTGCGGAGCCATAGGCAGGTCTCGCATGCGGACGCCCACAGCTGCATAGATTGCGTTGGCAATTGCGCCCAACGGCGGCACCACGGAGATCTCCGCTACGCCACGGACACCGAAGGGGTGATCCGGGTTAGCGTGCTCCACCAGAATAGTGTCAATCATAGGGAGGTCAAGCATGGTTGGCACGCGGTAGTCCAGGTAGCTGGCGTTCAGCATTGCGCCCTTGTCGTTAAAGAAATATTCTTCATTCAATGCCCAACCGATTCCCTGGACTGCGCCGCCTTGAACCTGACCCTCAACATAGTCGGGATGGATCATGGTTCCCACGTCCTGGGCCGCTGTGTAACGAAGGATGTCTACCTTGCCGGTCTCTGGATCGACTTCCACGTCGACCATGTGTGTCGTGAAGGAGGGGCCTGCGCCTCTGGGTGCTACCGATGCGGCCACAGAGATGGGACCACCAGTCTCCATCAACTTGCCGGCCATCTCCTTGAACGTCAGTTTCAGCTCCTTCTCCGCCTTGGAGAAGAAGACGCCATCGGCAAAGTCCACGTTCTCGGGTTCCGTCTCCCACAGTCGGGCAGCCCGAGCCTTTATCAGTTCGATGGCCTGGTTGGTGACCTCATAGACCGCCCAACCATTGCGAAGGGTGGTGCTACTACCGGCTGTGAGGCCCTGGTAGCCAATGGAGTCAGTGTCCTTGATGCTTGGGTGGACGTCTTCTGCGGCGATGCCGAAAGCCTCGGCGCACATCATTGCAATGGATGTCCGTGAGCCACCGATGTCCGGTGAACCCTCGGCGAGGCTGACTGTGCCGTCGCCGTTGATGGCAATGGAACAGCTTGCAGGCATCCCTGCGTTGCCCCAGTAACCGGAAGCGACGCCGCGGCCACGGTTGGGCCCACCAAGGTCAGACTTGTAGTGATCGCTAGCCTTCAGCGCTTCCATGCACTCCAGGTTACCCATCTCAGGGTGCTGGACGCCGTCTGCGCGTCGATCGCCCTCTTTTGCTGCGTTCTTCATACGGAACTCGAGGGGATCCATGCCCACCAGCTCTGCCAGTTCGTCGATGACGGCCTCTGCAGGGAAGCAGGCCTGGGGTGTGCCGGGCGAGCGATAGGCCGCCGACTTCGGTTTGTTGACGACGACGTCATAGCCGTCAATCAGAATGTTCTCAATGTTGTACGCGGTGAACATGCCCTGGGCACCTGCGCCCACCGCGGAACCTGGGAATGCGCCTGCTTCAAAAACCAACTCTGCGTAAGCGGCGGTGATACGGCCGTCTTTTGTTGCGCCAACCTTGGCCTTCATCTGCGCTGCAGAAGCCGGGCCGGTGCCTTCAAAGACCTCTGTGCGAGTCATGGTCATCTTGACCGGGTGGCCTGTCTTCTTTGAGAGCATGGCAGCAGGAATTTCCAGATAAACCGGTATCTTGCCGCCAAACCCGCCACCGATCTCCAGGGGGACCATCTTGATCTGAGAGACAGGGTGCTTCAAAATCTCGGCCATCAACTGGCGCTGGTTGAAGGTACCCTGGCTGCTGTTCCATACGGTGATGTTGTCGTCGTTGTTCCAGTGAGCGGTGGCGTTCTGGGCTTCAATGTAGCCCTGGTGGACCCAGGAGGTGGTGTACTCACGCTCAACGATGAAATCGGCTTCCTTAAACCCAGCTTCGATGTCGCCGAGCTTGAGCTGTGACCTGCCAGCCACGTTACTCTTCTCACCGGAGTCTGTGCCTGGGTCGAAACGAAAAGCCATGATCTTGGTGGTCTGCTCTGGGTGGATGAGCGGCACATCCGCCTTCATGCCCTCCCGGCCGTTGAGCACCGGAGTCAGTACTTCATAGTCCACATCGATGAGGTCTAGAGCCTCTTCAGCGATATGTTGGGTATCGGCGGCTACTGCCGCAACGGCGTGGCCCTTGTAGAGTACCTTGTCCCTGGCCATCACGTTGTCGCTGAGATGCATGTAGTTCAAGGAAGTTTCGCCCGCCTCGACTTCTATGTCCCGAGCAACAGCCATGTCCTTGCCTGTGACCACTGCATGGACGCCGGGGAGCGCAAGCGCTTTGCTGGCATCAATGCTCTTGATCTTTGCATGGGCGTGGGGGCTCCGGAGAATCTTGCCCCACAACATGCCTGTCGTGTGAAAGTCAATTCCGTAGATGGCCCTGCCAGTTACCTTGTCCGCGCCATCGTGGCGAATGGGTGTAGTTCCAATGACCTTGTACTTCTTCTTGTTTGCCGTCGTCATTACTTCTTCCCCTCCATGGTGTTGGCCGCAGCCACAACCGCCTTGACGATCTTGTCATAGCCCGTGCATCGGCAGAGGTTTCCGGCCAGCCAGTGGCGAATCCTCGCCTCAGACGGGTTAGGTTCCTTCTCCAGAAGGGCCTTGGAAGCCACAATGAACCCCGGAGTGCAGATACCGCACTGTAGGGCAGCGTTCTCCAGGAACGCCTGTTGGATGGGGTGCAGTCCTTCCGGAGTAGCTACACCCTCAATGGTCAGGATATCGGAGCCCTCAGCTTCTACGCCCAGGACCAGGCAGGAATCTACGATGCGTCCGTCCATGTTGACGGTACACGCGCCGCAGTTGCCATCGTTGCAGCCCTCTTTAGTGCCGGTCAGGAGCAGTACGTCCCGCAGGACTTCCAACAGGCTCTGGTTGGGCTCACAGAGATACTCTGTGGCCTCACCGTTAAGTGTCGCTCGTACGTGGGTCTTCTCTGCTGCCATGGTTATGCTCCCTTCGCGCGCTGGATAGCGCTCTGCAATGCTCGGCGAGTCAGCACACCAATGAGGTGCGTGCGGTACTCTGCCGTGCCGCGCATGTCTGAGATTGGGGTGGCTGCGGACTGTGCTACTTCAGCTGCCGCGTTGATGTTCTCTTCCGTAGCCTCTTTGCCTACCAAAGCTGCGCCTGCTGCTGCTGCATACACCGGTGTAGGTGCTACAGAGGCCAGAGCTATTCGGCAGGCAGTGACCTTGTTGCCGTCCATGACCACGGAGGCCCCGACGCCGACAACGGCGATGTCCATCTCGTTGCGAGGGATGAAGCGCATGTAGCATGCCCCAAAGTGGGCCGCTGGCGCAGGGATGCGAATCGCAACCAGGATTTCGCCAGATTGAATGACCGATCGACCCGGTGCGGTGCAGAAGTCCTCAACAGGCACTTCGCGACTGCCGCTAGGACCAGTGATCTCAGCAACAGCGCTGTGGGCGATGAGCGCAGGGATGGTGTCACCGCTGGGTGCAGCATTGCAGAGGTTTCCGCCAATGGAGCCTCGGCCTTGGATCTGGATGCCACCAATCAGTGATGCGGCATCGATAATGCCGGGGTAGGAAGCGGCGACTTCGGCATTGCCGTACACGCGGTAGCAAGGGACTGCTGCTCCGATGCGCAGTCCTGAACTAGCGTTGTATGTGAGTTCATTCAGCTCAGGGATGGCCTTCATATCAACCAGCCGGTCTAGCTGGCGTCTGCCGCCTCGCAGTTGAACAATAATGTCCGTACCACCCGCGAGGGGGCGCGCTGCATCACCCTTCTCCGCCAGGGACGTTACGGCTTCTTGTACGGTCTTAGCCGCTACATACTCAATAGGGCGCAATGGCTTCCTCCCTTGATTCAAACAGTTTCCAAATACAAAACGTCGCCACGTTAACGGCGAGAACCCCTACCGACAGTCACGCAAAGGTGTAATACCAAAATACGCGCATGCGAGAGAAATCGTTAAAGGGCATGGTACCTATCTGGCCGTACCTGTGTCAACAACTAGGGCACGCCCTGAATCGGCAGTCCTGCCATAACCAGAGCCTTACGCGGTGTAACCCCCATCAATTGGCCAGGCGACACCGGTGACGAACGCTGCTTCGTCCGAGCACATCCACCGAACCAGGGCGGCCACCTCTGCCGACTCGCCAGGCCTCTTGATGCTTTGACGGTTTAACAAAGAGGACATCAGGTCCGGGTTGTCCTTCCAACCAGAGGTCAACTCAGTGTCGATCCATTCCGGGCAGACTGCATTGAACCTCAGCCCCTCACCCGGATATTGTTTGGTAGCTGACTAGGTAAGGCCCACGACTCCATGTTTCATTGCTGCGTAGGTACCGTTGAAAGAACCCACGATACCCCCTACCGAAGCTTTGTTGATGATCACTCCCGATTGGTTGGGAAGCATGTGCTCTATCTCATGCTTCATGCACCACCAGACGCTCTTGAGGAACGTGTCAGAGTAATGGTCCCAAGTATCATTGGAAACCTCATGGAGACGCCCCCCCATTTGCTGTCTCCACCATCTACCTCTCCGCCGGCGTTGTTGAATGCGAAATCGAGGCTTCCAAACTCAGAGACGGCGGTCGCCATCTGGTTTTCGATGTCAGTCTCTACGGTGACATCCGCACGGACGAAGATGACTTTACCTGGGAGCCCCTGGGCTTCCGCAACGGGCTCGGCACCGCGCTCCTCACGTCGTCCGGATGCGACGACGTTAACCCCGTGTTTTGCGAAATCGAGGACGCTAGCCCATCCAATCCCTGATGTGTCACCAGTGACCACTGCGGTCTTTCCTTGCAGTGATTCGGTCATACATACACGTCCTGATGAATTTTGTGACAGAGCCAACAGGCTTACACAGTGTGTTGCGTCAGTCAACGCTCACCAATGCCGTAAACTACTCTGCAGAGGAGGGCTGTATGCTGACTATCTTTGGCTCAATCGTGGTGGCGATTATGATGGCGTCGTACTGGCTGGAGCCGCGCTCGCGTTGGTACGTGCTGGCCTTCGCGCTGGCATCCGCGGGCACGTTGATATATAGCGGCCTATCGGAGGTGTACCCCATCACCGTCATCGAGGCGATATGGGCGCTTGTCGCATTCCAACGATTTATCCAACGCACCCGGAGCGAGGCCCTGGCGTAGCCGACGACCTTCTACTCTTCAGGCCGTGCTATCCTTCATATAAGACGGTTTTTGAGGAGCCCCATGCGGACGTTACAGGCCTGGTGTACCCAGTGCACCTTTGAGTTGGATAAAGAAGTTGAGTTAAGAGGCAAAGAATTGGAAGAAGCGGCTGAAACCTTTCAGGTGGAGGTTGGGAAACGACACATGAAGGAGTCCAACCCTAGCCACATCGTGCGCGTCCAGTACTCGGCCGACCTACGTTTAGGCTAGTCTCGACCTATCGGGAGACCCAAGTTCCCTGACGGTCAAACCTCAGTGTTAGCTTCTTGATACCTGAAATCCATTACGTTAGGTTGATACCATGTCATCAAAGCCACCCAAACGAGCAAAGTTCTCCAACAAGCTGGTGTTCGGCCTCATTGGTCTGGCCGCGCTTAGCTGGGGCCTCTGGTTCGCCTCGCAAGGCTAGCCAGGGCTATGCCCTGGACCCACATACCTGCCGGGTGCCTAGGCAGGGTCCACTCCTGTACCTTCTTGCCGTGGCCGTCCCCTCCCCGTGATACCATCACCCCATGAATCGCTTGTTCAAACGTATTGCACAGTACATAGCGTGGTTTGCAGTCATGATCGGCGGTGTGGCGTGTCTGGTAGTGCCACTGATCTACGGATTCAGCTACGGCGAGTGGTGGGGACTGCCGTTCCTGCTCGTCGGAGCCCCTCCGCTGATATATTTCACCTTCAAACTCGGCGCCAAGTGGGACATTAACCTGCCTGAATTCGACTAATAGGCAACGCATCCGGTCAGGAGTGACCTTAAACCTTTTTACATAGAATCATCTAATATTCTACCCACCCACTCCATCCAAGCGTATAGTGCACCCAATTTGATTCGCCCCGTCTTTGGAGGAATGTATTTGAACAATTATGGTAAGCCGCCAAAAGACCCTGACTTCCATCGTGAGGTCTATCGGGAGTCAGGGGATCAAATCCGAAACATCAATAATGTCCGCAATACCTATAGAGCAGTGGCTGTTGTCGGAATAGCAGCCATTATTTCGCTACAAGCTCAAATACAAGTGAAACCTATTGCAATCTATTCGGGGATTATTGTGATTCTTGGAATCGGACTTGTTTTCACTCTCATTTCAATTCCTTATATAAGGAAGGCGATAAATCGCCAACGCGATATAACGTGGACAGTGATGTCGGATTGGTGGATAACTAAACTCCAAATAGGCCCACCTATACCTCTTCCATGGTTCTTTAGAGCCCAACGTTCCTTGTGGGATAGACGCTTAGATGCGTTTGACCTCATCATGTATATAGGTGGGATTATTGCTGCTTTGGTATTCGCTATAGCTGGGATTGAAGTCTTTAATAATCAAGTTACACCATAAGTTATTTGACCCCGTTCTACCCGCATTTTTATATGCATCTTAAGGATTCGTGTATTTCATGGAACACTGCGGTATATGTAATAAGAATTTTGAAGGCACGTTGGTAGCCCATCTATCGTCGGCCCACCCCAAGGGCAACCCCTCCGGAACGACGATGGATTGGTGGGTCATCCCTCTTTTAATCACCGTTTTAGTAGCGGTAGGCTTCGTTTCTTACCTGTTGATCTCCGTTGGCCCCAAGCTTTCCTTTGCTGATTGACGTACCGCAACTTCGAATATGACTCACCTAGGCCTTCCTCTTTTACCCCTCGGAAATTCATGTTACAACTTCGTAACATCCGCGTAATATCCACGAAACACCTGTGCCGCAATATGGGCATTGACCGAAACTCGCTGGGATTCCCCCAGCACAGAACGGAGGAGTTCATGGATAGCGGCAATACAGCCTGGATGCTCGCAGCATCAGCCTTGGTCTTGTTCATGACGCCGGGATTGGCGTTTTTCTATGGTGGTCTGGTTCGATCACGGAACGTGGTCAGCACCATCATGTACAGCTTCATAGCCATGGCGGTTGTGAGCCTTGTATGGGTGCTTTGGGGGTACAGCCTGGCATTTGGCGAAGGAGGGAAGTTCATTGGCGACTTCAGTCACCTCGGCCTGAGTGGCTTGGATGTGATGAATGACGGCGATGAGTTGCTCTTTGTGGTATTCCAGATGATGTTCGCCATCATCACCCCTGCGCTGATTACCGGCGCAATCGTAGAACGGTTCAAGTTCACCACATACCTGGTCTTCCTGGTACTGTGGGTCACCCTGGTGTACGTACCGATTGCTCACTGGGTATGGGCTGGCGATGGTTGGCTCTTTGAGAAGGGTGCCCTGGACTTTGCCGGCGGCACGGTGGTCCACATCAACGCTGGTATCGCAGCACTTGTTGCGGCAGTCATGGTAGGCAAGCGCAAGAACGCAGCATCTGAGCCGCACAACGTACCCTACGTGATACTTGGCGCAGCCATCCTGTGGTTCGGTTGGTTCGGGTTTAACGCAGGATCGGGTCTGGCGGCCAACGAGATTGCAGTGAACGCATTCCTGGTCACCAATATATCTGCAGCTACAGCGGCACTGACATGGGGAATCATTTCCCAGATCCAGACCGGACGCATGAGCGCGATTGGTGTAGCTTCCGGTGCAGTAGCAGGTTTGGTAGCCATCACCCCGGCTTCCGGTTTCGTAGGGGTCATGGGTGCAATAGCAATCGGCTTTGGCGCAGGAGCACTCTGCTACGGCGCAGTCCTGCTACGTGCCAAGCTCAAGTTTGACGACGCTTTGGAAGTCGTCGCAGTCCACGGTATAGGTGGTCTCTGGGGCGCCATTGCAACCGGTATCTTCGCAGTCGGCGTCATCGGCGGCACGGACGGCCTCATCGAAGGCAACGGTAGTATCATGGGGACCCAGTTCTTAGCCATTGGCGCGACGCTGGGTTACTCTCTTGTAGTAACAGCGGTTATCTTGAAGGTACTGGACATCATCCCTGGCCTGGGTCTGAGGGTCTCAGAGAACGATGAAGACCAGGGCCTTGACCTGACGGCCCACGGCGAGCGCGCATACGTGAGCGACGGCGCGGACTAATATTCAACAATT
>CAUZTE010000048.1:0-8104 GCA_963582565.1 Dehalococcoidia bacterium
AGGAAATTTGAACACTACACTTTGGAGGCGCGCGTGGCAGAGATTGATGACGTTCGATATGAAGTTGCCGTAGCCAACCGCGTCCTCTCAGAGGTGGGTCTGGCTACGGGAGTGCTGGCATCGTTGGGCCATGCAAGCATGCGTGTTCCCGGGGAGCCGGAGAAGTTTGTGGTGAAGGGTCGTGGCTACGAAATCGACGCGCTTGCCTTGATGCAGCCCAAAGACATGGTTACCTGCGACATGGAGGGCTACTGGATTGACGGCCCTCCCGGGTCTTCACAGTGCTTCGAGATCAAAATGCATTCCACCATCTACAAAGAGCATCCGGAAGTGAACTCCATCGTGCACGTACACCCCAGATACACGACGATGATGTCTGTGCTGGAACGGACGCTGGTCCCCATGTGCAACGAGGGCATACATCTGGTACGAACGCCGTTGCCGATTTACCCGCACAGTAAGCTCATATTGACAGAGGAAGACGGGCAGGGCGTTGCCAGCACTATCGGCGATTCCCAGGCGGCGCTCCTCCGAGGGCACGGTGCAGTGACTACAGGAACAAACCTTGAGCAGTCCGTGATGAACATGCTCCAGCTGGAGGAGCAGGCCAAGATGAATTGGTACGCCTACTGTGCCGCCGGGCCGGACTACAAGGGCATCCCTGAAGCGGACATCGTAGAGGCTTACAATCAGCCCACGCTAGCTGACCTGGAGCACTTCTCCGGAGGCCCGCGCTCTACAGGCAATGCAGGGCCTGGCGGTGCGTGGAAGTATTACACTCACCTAGTAAGCAAGGATTTGTAGTATTAGGTAGTGTATTGTAGGTAATAGCTATTCATATCCAGGGGACAAGGGGAGGGCGATCTTGGCGCAGACCAATAATGAACGGGAAGCTGACGACGCTACACAGGTTGTCGAAGAAGAAGCGGAATCGCGGTGGCGACAGGCGTTAAGCTCATTACGTTACAAAGATTACCGTTTGGTGTGGATGACCTCCATCCTGTCCAGTGGTGCGCGCTGGGTTCAGATGGCATCGCTCGGCTGGCTTGCGTTCGATCTGACGGATTCGCCGGTGATGCTTGGCTCTATCATCTTTGTGTATCAAGCCCCCTCTGTCGTGCTGTCGCCCATAGTGGGCGTGTTTGTGGACAGGATAGACCGTAGGCGGCTCCTCATCTTCAGCCAGCTCTCCATGGCCTTTATAGCCGTGCTCTTAGCTGTAGACATCGCCCTGGGATACATAGAGCCGTGGCATCTGTACATCTTCGCTGTGATCAGCGGGGTAGAAAGCACCATTATCCACGTTGTCCGTCAGGCGTTGATCCCCTCTGTGGTGCCTCGTAAAGCACTGATGAACGCCATCGCACTAAACTCCGCAGCGCTGACCAGCACACGCATCTTCGGCCCAGCACTGGCAGGCCTGCTGATTGTAGGCGTGGGAGTGGAAGTCAACTTCATCATCCAAGCCGTGCTCCTTACGGGAGTGGCCTTGGCTGCATTTCCATTGCGCATCAAGATACCGGAAAAAGAGAGCGGTGAGCATGCTGCTGGCGGCGGTATCTGGCAGGAGATAGCCGTGGGGCTGCGCTTCATCTGGGGCATAGGCACCTTGCGCATGCTCTTCATTGTGCAGTTCATCATGATATTCATCACCATGCCCGTAGCCAACTTCCTACCGGTCTGGGCAGAGGACGTACTGTCATTGGAGGCTGACGGGATGGGCATCCTTTACTCGGCTGCGGGCGTAGGTGCGTTGATAGGAGCGATGTCTTTGGCAACCGCCGGCAACGTGCAGCGCAAAGGGCGACTGATGCTCATCATGGCATCGGGCATGTCGATAGGACTGCTGGGGCTTGGCACTTCCTCGATGCTGCCGGTCTCGCTGGTATTCCTGGCGATGCTGGCCGCGACACAGTCCATCTTCTTCGCCCTGAACATGACGCTGGTGCAGAGTCGCATTCCCGACGGGCTGCAGGGACGTGTGATGAGCATCTACAACGTGGGCCACAGCATGATCGCGTTGGGGACCCTCACCATGGGGTTCGTCGTGGCGGCGTTAGACATACAAACGGTGGTGGTAGGTATGGGCGTAGCGGTCATCGCCCTGGCAACCGTGGGTTTCGCATCCATGCCAGCGCTACGTCGCCTGTAAAAAGCGGTGACGCACCCGCCCGCGTGGTGTACACTTCACGTGCTCTGATTCAAGACATTTGCGTAGTCTGTTTATAGCTACGACATCAACAGGAGGCAACTATGAAGGGTGGAGCCGCAATCGCAAAGATTCTGAAGCAAGAGGGAGTTCGATACCTCTTCTGTTTCCCCAACAACGCCATTATTGACGCCACATCTGAGGTGGGCATCCGACCCATCATCACTCGGGTTGAGCGCACCGCAGTCGCCATGGCCGTGGGTTATGCACGTACCAACGGTGGCGATCCCCAAGCTGTCTGCGTATTCCAGGGCGGCCCGGGGATCGAACACGCTTATGGCGGCATCGCCCATGCATTTTCAGACTCTTCGCCTATTCTGATACTCCCTGGGCAGGCTGGCCAGGCCAAGCATAGCACACCCTCCAACTTCGATGCGGTCCGCAACTTTGAAGGCATTACCAAGTGGGCCGCCCAGATCAACAGCGCTGAGCGCGTCCCGGACATGATGCGTCGCGGGATCTCCGCCCTCAGGACTGGAAGGCCTGGCCCTGTTCTTCTGGAAGTGGGCACGGACGTCGTAAATGCGGCAATGACCGATGAAGAGTTCGAGTACCAGGAGGTCAAGCGACGACGGTCAGCAGGCGACCCGGAGGACATCAAAGAGGTAGCCACAGTGCTGCTGAACTCCGAGCTACCCGTCATCTACGCAGGGCAGGGCATCTTCTTTGCCGAGGCGTACAAGGAGCTTCAGGAGCTTGCTGAGCTGATCAACGCGCCGGTAATGACTACCACATTGGGTAAGAGCTGCTTCCCAGAAGACCATCCCCTATCGTTGGGCGCAGGCGGCAATTCCGCTCCCAAGATGGTCCCTGACTTCCTGGCCAAGTGCGATACGGTGTTCGGCATCGGCACCAGCTTCCAGAAGACGCTGGCTTCCTACGCCGTACCCAAGGGTAAGACCATAATCCAATCGACCATCGACGGCGCAGACCTCGATAACGAGTACGCCATCGACCACGCGATTGTCGGCGATGCCAAGCTGGTGCTTCAGGGCCTCATCGACGAGATCAAGAGTCGCAACCCGAAAGGGCGCGACGGCAACGGTATCATCGCAGATGTGAAAGCCTCGAAAGACGCGTGGATGGAAGAGTGGATGCCGGATCTGACCTCAAATGAAACGCCCATCAACCCGTATCGCGTCGTTTGGGAACTGCGGAACACCCTTGACCGCAAAAACGTCATCATCACCCACGACTCCGGCAACCCCCGCGACCAAATGGTGCCTTTCTTTGAGACAATCGCCACCAAGAGTTACATGGGCTGGGGGAACTCGACTCCCCTGGGCACGGGCCTTGGGCTGGCTATGGGCGCCAAGGTAGCCGCTCCTGAGAAGATGTGCGTCAACTTCATGGGTGATACGGCCGCAGGCACGGCGCTGATGGACATTGAGACCGCTGTACGAGAGAAGATTCCCATACTGACAGTCATCATGAACAACAGTGCAATGGGCGGTTATGAACACAACATCCCCATCTCCGTGGAGAAGTACGGGACCAAGTACCTCACCGGCGACTACACAGGCGTAGCCGCTGCCCTGGGCGCTTACACGGAGAAGATCACTGACCCCAACGAAATCGCTCCGGCCATCAAGCGGTGTGTCGCGAAGATCGAAGGTGGCCAGACAGCGGTGCTGGAGATCATCACCAAGGAGTACTACGTATTCTCCGGTAAGTAGAACCTAAGAAACGAAGAACGAATCCATGAATGTCGCTCCTATTGGGGCGGCATTCATGGATTAACCGGCAGAAATACAGAGGAGTATCCATGAGCGTGTCAAACATTCCCCTGATCGCACGAGCAGGTGAACACGGCGATAGGGTAGCGATCATCGCGTCAGAAGGGACGTTTACCTACAACCAGCTTCTGAGCGACTCAAACGCCGTAGCCTCCTGCCTGCTGGACGGCTCTGCTGACCTGAACGAAGCCCGTGTGGCGTTCCTGACACAGCCGGGCTACCACTACGCTGCTACCCAGTGGGGCATCTGGCGTGCCGGTGGCATTGCGGTTCCAATGGCGATATCACACCCCAGACTAGAGCTTGAATACGCAATAGAGGACTCCGGCTCGACTATCCTAGTGGCAGATGCATCGTACGAAGAAAAGCTGAGGCCCATAGCCGAGGCCATGGGTCTGCGGTTCCTGCTTACTTCTGAATTGCTTGCAGCATCGCCAGGGGCACTGCCGACCTTTGGGCCGGAACGGCCAGCGATGATCATCTATACCAGCGGTACGACAAACAAGCCGAAGGGCGTGGTATCCCTGCACAGCACGTTGGAATCGCAGATTACCAGCCTGGTGGAAGCCTGGGGCTGGAAGGCCGACGACCACATCCTCAATGTGCTCCCGCTTCATCACATCCACGGGATTGTGAACGTACTTGGCTGCTCTCAGTGGTCGGGTGCCGTCTGCGAGATGCTCCCAGCCTTCGATGCAGAAAAGGTGTGGGAGCGCATTGAGAATAGCCCAATGAACTTGTTCATGGCGGTACCCACCATCTACGCTCGATTGGTGACGTCGTGGAACGCAGCGTCACCGGATCGACAGAAGGCGATGACGGCTGCATGCGCCAAGCTGCGACTCATGGTGTCAGGCTCCGCTGCGCTACCCGTGCAGACGCTGGAAGAGTGGCAGGGCATCAGCGGCCATGTGCTACTTGAACGCTACGGCATGACGGAGATTGGCATGGCTCTCTCCAACCCGCTGAACGGTGTGCGCAAACCCGGGTTCGTAGGAACCCCGCTCCCCTTTGTGGACATGCGGCTGGTGGACGAGGACAACAAGCCCGTTGAAGCAGGGGTAACTGGCGAGATACAGATTAAGGGCCCCTGCGTATTCCAAGAGTACTGGGGCAAGCCTGAAGCCACGGCGTCCGAGTTTGTGGACGGCTGGTTCCGCACCGGCGATGTGGCCATGATGGAAGGCGGCGCGTACCGCATCCTTGGTCGGAGCAGCGTGGACATCATCAAGACCGGCGGCTTCAAAGTCTCTGCCCTGGAGGTCGAAGACGTGCTGCGTGAACATCCCGCCATCTCGGACTGCGCCGTAGTGGCGATGGAGGACCTGGAGTGGGGTGAGCGGGTCTGTGCGGCGCTGGTTCTAGCGAAGGAAGGCAGCCTGACCCTTGAAGAACTTCGCGATTGGTCGCGGGAACGGCTTGCACCGTACAAGATGCCGAGTCGGATGATTCCTATTAGCGAACTACCTCGCAACGCGATGGGCAAGGTTGTGAAGCCAGACCTGACCAAACTGTTCCTGGAGACGGAGAAAGCCAGGGTGTAACAAGGGTAAACCCTGCACCCGTGTTCCTACAGTTACCTAAGCCAGGCATACTCATTAGAACGATTTAGGGAAGCATCGAAGCACAGGGGGAGCGGATATGAAGTGGGCATCGGCGATATCAGAGGAGAACGACCTATCAGCGGCTCTTGAAGAATGCGCAGCCAAAGTCACTTCGGAGTTGGGCGCGGATTCCCCAGCCTCACTAGTCGTAGTGTTTGCTTCGGCTACCTATAACGAAGCATCAGCAGACGTTCCGCGCATCCTTGGTGAACGCTTCCCCGATGCGATGATCTTTGGATGTTCCGGCGCGGGCATCATCGGCGCGGCCAGGGAGATCGAACAACAGCCGGCCGTTGCGTTGACCGTGGGGCACCTCCCGGGCGTGGAGACCAAGCCCTTTCGCATGATCTCTGACGAACTCCCCTCCCCTGACGAGCCCCCGGATGCGTGGTCGAACCTTTTGAACGTCTCTCCGGACGACAAACCCCAATTCCTGGTGCTCATGGACCCCTTCTCCATGGCAGGTGAAGGACTGCTTTCCGGCCTGGACTACGCCTTCCCCTCAGCAGCCAAGGTAGGCGGGTTGGCCAGCGGGAGCGGGCTTCCAGGCGGTCATGCGTTGTTCCTGGGCAATGACGTCTACCGTGACGGCGCCATCGGCATCGCCCTGACAGGCAACATCGTTGTAGAGACCGTGGTAGCGCAGGGGTGCCGCCCCATTGGCGAGTTGAAACGCATCACCAAAGCGGAACGCAACCTGTTGATGGAACTGGACGGCGAACGAGCCATGAACTACCTGAGGGACATGTTCGGTCGATTATCGCCGGAAGACCAGAACCTGGTAGGCAATAACCTGTTCCTTGGCATTGCCATGGACCCGCAACTGGAGCTAGAGGAAGTGAGCCCGGGCGATTTCCTCATACGAAACCTCATCGGGACGGATCAGGAGAACGGGTACGTGGCGATTGGCGAGTTCCTGCGAGAAGGGCAACTGGCTCAGTTCCACATCCGCGATGCATCAACGTCTTCAGAGGACCTGCATCGGCAGTTGACGCGATACAGAGAGACGTCTGGCGAGGCATCACCTGTTGGGGCGCTGATGTTCCAGTGCAATGGCAGAGGCAAGTTCCTGTACGGCAAGGAGAACCACGACTCCGATTTGTTCACCGAGATGTTTGGCTCTATACCCCTTGGCGGTTTCTTCTGCAATGGTGAAATCGGGCAAGTGAGCGGCACGACCTACCTGCACGGGTATACAAGCTCCTTCGCGCTCTTCAAGGCCAGGGAAGGGTAAACCCTTCACCCATATTCCCTGACGGACGGCTAACAGGTGTTATAACTCCCTAGCGAATTTGGGAAGCACAGTCGGTACATTACAGATCTTGGACCTGTAATGTTTCTGTTGGGTGTTCGATTTATTCAAATTTTCACATCGTATCTCTATGAAAATCACCCCGCGTTGGCTATAGTTCTCACAGGCAGAGAAACTGCACTTCCCTCAGGAGAATTTGGTGGCATACAAGGCTATCAGCGACTATGGGCTCATAGGCGATATGCACTCGGCGGCGTTGGTAGGGTTGGATGGCTCGATTGATTGGGCGTGCATGCCTCGCTTCGATTCTCCCAGCATCTTTGCAGCCATCCTGGACGAGAACAAGGGCGGTCATTTCCAGATAGCACCCTCCGCCACCTACGAATCGACACAACGATACCTCCCGGACACCAACGTTCTGGAAACGACATTCATTACCCCCACAGGCAGAGCAACCCTCACCGATTTCATGCCGACCAGCCCGACACGGTCCGCCGACCATGTTCCTCACGAGATACACAGGATTGTCGTGTGTGAAGAGGGCACGGTAGACCTGAAGGCCATTTTCCAACCGCGTTTCGACTACGCCCGAGCAGATACACAGTTAGAGGTCTTTCCCCATGGCGTCCTGGCCTCCAACGCTGGTGAAACGCTTGTGCTCTCCACGGACGTCCCAATGACCCTGGGTGCCACCGCAGCGGAAGGCGAGTTCACTCTATCGAAGGGTGATAGCGCTACCTTTATTGCTGCGTACGGAAGGGCTACGCCGATGGCGGTCAGGGCCGGAAGGAGCGCCTACAGGCTTGAACACACCAAGGAGATGTGGGAGCGGATAGTAACCGAGCTGGACTGGACTGGCATGTGGCGCGAAGAGGTCGTTCGTTCCTTCCTGGTGCTCCACCTACTAATGTATGCGCCTACCGGGGCCATTGTTGCCGCTCCAACCACCTCGCTGCCGGAAGCGATAGGCGGAGAGCGCAACTGGGACTACCGCTACTGCTGGCTCCGTGACTCGGCGTTCACTCTGGGTGTGTTGTTCCTGGTGGGTGACCTGCAGGACGCCAGGCACTTCCTCAACTGGCTAATCGAAATGTCGGCAGACCACGTCAACTCAGGACAGTTCCAGGTGCTCTACGGCATCACTGAGGACTCTGACACCAAAGAAGTGACGCTCGACCACCTGGAGGGATATCGAGGGTCGAAACCGGTTCGTATTGGCAACGGAGCGGTGGATCAGCTACAACTGGACGTGTTTGGCGAGGTTATTCTCAGCATCAACACGTACATGCGCTACGGCGGCTAA
>CAUZTE010000049.1:0-8103 GCA_963582565.1 Dehalococcoidia bacterium
CCATCCAGGCCCTGCTTGGTCTCAGGAAAGACCCTCCACGATGGCTCCAGAATGCGCTGAACCAGGTGTCGTTCTTCAAGTTTGTAATGCCAATGGCGCTCTTCACCCACTCTAGCTGGACCTTCGCTGGACTGGGCGCGGGTGTGAGCTACTCCTTGCTGGACGGCGGTGACCACTCTTCCGGTCTGGGAAGTCCCTTTATCGGCTTCACCATCGGTGTGCTAGTGGTGGCTTCCATCTACCTGGCAGCAACTGCCCTGGCGGGGGGCCGCATCCGTGATTGGATGATGCCAGCACCGGTGTTGTTTGCCATCACCTTCGGGTGGGTCCTGCCGATACTGTCAGACTAGCTGCCGTTGCCTACCCTTCCTAGCTGACCCTATAATGGATGTTCCTGGTGTTCTTTGCCCTGCATCTATCTGTCCTTATTGAACTTTGACGTTCGTCATTCGTTTAGGACTATAGGCAAGCAGCGCTGCATATGGTTCGACAGGCTCACCGAGGCAGCGGCGACTCGGCCATCCTGACCTAGTCGAAGGGTGCCCGGATGTTCACGATATATGGTATGTACCGGAGGTAGTTCTAAACATGCTCAAAGATACCAACTGCGGCTCGCTACGGGCCGCTGACATCGATAAAAAAGTGATTCTTGCTGGTTGGGTGAACCGTCGACGCGACCACGGCGGCCTGATCTTCATAGACCTGCGTGACCGCAGCGGCACGGTGCAGATCGTCATCAACCCGGAGACGCTGGGCTCGAACTACGCCGTCGCTGAGTCGGTTCGGAGCGAGTGGGTGCTGCAGATTACAGGCGAGGTCACCGCTCGACCAGAAGGCACCGTGAACACCGGCATCGATACGGGTGAAGTGGACATCGCCGTGCAGGAGTTGGAAGTGCTGAACGCCGCCAACCAGCCTCCGTTCTACATCAACGAGGACAGTGATGTGGACGAGGCCTTGCGCATGAAGCACCGCCATTTGTATTTGCGACGTGGGCGAATGCAGCGCAACCTCACCCTTCGACATGACATCGTGAAGTACATCCGTGACTTCCTGTGCGAGCGTGACTTCCTGGAAATCGAGACGCCTATCCTCATCAAGAGCACGCCGGAAGGGGCACGCGACTACCTGGTGCCCAGCAGAGTGCATCCGGGCCAGTTCTATGCGTTGCCACAGTCGCCCCAGCAGATGAAGCAGTTGTTGATGGTGGGCGGATTTGAGCGGTACTTCCAGATAGCCCGCTGCTTCCGCGATGAGGACTTAAGGGCCGATCGCCAGCCGGAGTTCACCCAGCTTGACGTTGAGATGAGCTTTGTGGAGCGGGACGACATCCTGAACATGATGGAAGAAATGTATGCGGGCATGGCAGCTGCGTTGGTCCCCGAAAAGACGGTCAACAGGCCGTTTCCACGATTGACCTACGCCGATGCGATGTCTCGCTACGGTAGTGACAAGCCTGACCTGCGCTACGGGCTGGAGCTTGTAGACGTAGCTGACATCGTGCTGAAGAGCGATTTCCAGGTGTTCCAGACAGCCCTGGCCGACGGCGGCATCGTGAAGGGGTTTGCTGCGCCCGGCATGGCAGACCTGCCACGTAGACAGATCGACGAGCTGACCGACATGGCGAAGAGTCGTGGCGCCAAGGGTCTTGTGACCATCGCCTTCGACGGTGATTGGACCGACCCCAAAGAACTGCAGGAAGATCAGGTACGCTCGCCCGTGTCGCGGTTCATCTCCATTGAGTTGATGCGGGAGCTTGCGACGACGCTTGGTGCGAAGGGCGGTGACATGCTGCTGCTCGAAGGTGGGCCATCGGCCATCGTCTATGCGGCCCTCGGCGATCTACGTCAGGAAGTGGCACGTCGGAAAGAGCTTGCAGACCCTGACCTACTAGCGTACGCATTCGTGGTGGACTTCCCCTTGTTTGCAGCGGAGCAGAAGGACGGACGCTGGGATTCTACCCACCATCCGTTCACATCGCCGTTCCAGGAGGATATCCCGCTGCTGGCAACAGACCCCAGCAAGGTGTCGGCGCGGGCTTACGACATGGTGTGCAACAGCTACGAGATGGGCGGCGGCAGCATCCGTATCCACAACAGGGAACTTCAGGAGCAGATATTCAGGTTGCTGGGCCACTCTAAAGAGGCAATGGAAGAGCAGTTCGGGCATCTGCTATCGGCGCTGGAGTCCGGCGCGCCACCCCACGGCGGCATCGCGATGGGCATTGATCGTATAGCAATGCTGCTTGCTGGCGAGGACAACCTTCGGGAAGTCATCGCGTTCCCCAAGACTCAGGGAGCGACAGACCTTCTCTTCGAGGCTCCGTCCCGTGTCGAGCAGAGTCAGCTAGATGACTTGCACCTGCGGATAGTGGAACCCAAGACAGGCTAGCCTGTCTTGGATTGCTTCACTGCGTTCGCAATGACGGAATACCAGGCTTTTTCTCCGCGTCGTTGCGAGCCCTGACGAAGTCGGGCGTGGCAATCTCTTGAGAAACTAAAGAAGGCCCCGATTAACGGGGCCTTCTTCTTTTATGCGACTCTGTGCTACCGAGCGGCCCCTTTTTGAACACGGTGTTTTGCTAGCCCCAGGGAGGGGTGGAGGACACAGTCATGTCGCCAACGACATCAACAACGGTGGGGCGGTTGGAGGCGAGGGCTTCTTCGATAGCGATAGGGATGTCACGGGCGTGTTGAACACGAATGCCCTTGCAGCCCATGCTCTCTGCGATGTGAGCGAAATCGATATCCTGAAACTTGAAAATGTCCTCAGGGTTCGCGCCGCTCCCTTCAAATGCACGTATGGTCCCGGCCCTATCCTGGCTCAAAGCGGAATTGTTGTTGAGTACTACAACGGCATTGATGCCGTAGCGTGCAGCCGTCTCAAGCTCTGCGATGTGATACCAGAAACCACCATCGCCGCAGAATGATATCGCTGGTCGGTCAGGGGCGGCGCACTTGGCCCCCAGCGTAGCGGAGAAGCTCCAACCAAGGGTGCCCGCGCATCGGATGTAGGACTGTTCCGGGTGCTTCATGTCCAGCATGGTGCCCGTCCAGATGCCGGAGTGGCCCGTGTCCGATGCCACCAGTGCGTCCGATGGTAGTACTGCTGAAAGCTCCTTGCACAACCGCTCAGGCCGGATCGGTTCATCGTCGGAATCCATGAAGGGCTGCACCTCTGCACGCCAGTCGCTCACAAGACTCTGGACGCGCTCGACCCATGCGCTGCGGTCGGGCGCCGAGTCCACGACTTCCAGCATCCGCTGCATCGTGACCTTGGCATCGCCCACAACACCCACCTGCACTGGATAGTGACGCCCGATCTCGGCAGGGTCGATGTCGATCTGCACCACAGCCGTGCCTGGTCTTGGAATGCGCCAATCGTGGGTGATCTGGCTTGCGGTATGGCTGCCGATGTACACGACGAGGTCGGCTTCCGCGACTGCCATGTTGGCGCACCATCGCGAATAGGAACCGACTACGCCAACGGACAATGGATGATCGTCAGGGAGGGTGTTCTTGGCGTTGAGGCCATAGGCAACGGGGATGGACAGCGTCTCCGCCAGGGCCAGCACCTCACCTTTTGCGCCTGAGGCAGTGACACCGCCGCCCACGACGATGATGGGACGCTGGGCGCGGTTGATGGCCAGGACTGCTTCTTGCACTCTGGCAAGCTCGGGTTCAGGGCGTGCTGAGGGGTAGCTGGCGAACTGCTCTTCTATGATTAATTCCAGGTCGGCCTCTGTATCGGCAACGACTGAACCATCAATGCCTGCGAGGTCCAGGTGCACCGGCCCCGGCGCGCCCGACGTGGCTTCACGGAACGCTCGACGCATCAGGAAAGGAAGCTGCTCAACCGTCTCCACCGTGGTGCTGAACTTGGTGACAGGGGCGTAGAGCGGTGCGTGTTCGATTTCCTGGTAGGAGCGACGTCCCTTGTGGCTGGCGGGCCTGTGTCCAGTGATGGCCATGACCGGTGAAAGCGCCATCGCCGCGTCCTGCAACCCGGCTGCAAGGTTGGCTGCGCCTACCGACTGAGCCATGCACACGCCGACACGGTGGCTGGCACGGGCGTAGCCGTCTGCCATGTATGCCGCTGCCTTCTCTCCGTGGGTCACGATGGGTTTGATGCCCAACTTCTCCATCTCCACCAACCCCTTCCGAAGGATGGCCGGAACCAGGAAGGCGTGAGTCACGCCGTAGCCTTTGAACGACTGCGCGATGTACTGGGCTCCCGTCATCTTGGGCATGGTGTTCTCCTGTGTTTGAATGGTGGATAGGCGGGAGCATCCTACCACACGGGCCACACCGTGTAATTGACATGCCTAGCATGGCGGATATCCTTTGGGCAACGCGAATACAGGGGAGTGAGGAGCGAGTAATGGACATCAATGACGGCGAGTACATTGAGCTTGATGTGGGCGAAGCAAAGGTCTCTACGTATTACTACGAGGTAGGAAACCCTGAACGAGAGGCCATCATTCTTGTGCACACAGGAGGTGCAGGGGTTTCCGCATACATGTGCTGGTATCAGACCCTGGACGCCTTTGCAGAAGCGGGCTACCACGTCTTCGCGCCGGATTCCCCGGGTTTCGGCCGGTCATCTCCGGGCAACGGGGTCGACGTGCTGCGAGCCTTCATGGATGCTCACGGTATCCAATCTGCCCACCTGGTCGGCAATTCCGGTGGGGGAATGACCTGCACCAACTTCGCCTCGCGCTACCCCGACCGCGTCAGAAGCTTAACCCTCAGCGGCGGCGAGCCCCGTGTGGACACCGAAGGGACGAGGGACATCATGCCGAAGCTGGGCGTCACGCCGAGGATGGAGTTTGCACGGGCGATGCTCGCCAAACCCGAGCTATCGATGGAGGACGTGCGTCGTTCTACCGCCGACTTCTTCTACAACCGAGACCACCCCGCCGTTGACGTTGTAGCCAGGTTACGCATGGATACCCTCGGCGACCTGGAGCTGCTTGGTCGGGTCCGTGCCGATGCTACGGCGCAGATAGGCCGTGGTAGGAGCAATACACCCATCGAGACGTTTACGGCCATCACGGCGCCGACGTATCTGTTGCACGGTCGTGACGAGCCGGGGTTCTACAGCGATGAGGATGCGCCGGTGCTTCTGGACGCTGCGATGCAGGTGATGCACGTCATCCCGGACTGTCGTTGCACGGTGCTGCCGTACTGCGGGCACTGGCCTCAGTTGGAGATGCCTGACACGTACAACGCAATGGTGCTGTGGTTTCTCAAAGAGGCTGGCGGCTAGGAATGTGAGAATTCGCTAGCTTGCTGAATTCCCCTGTGACAAGCACAGGCCGCACAAAAGTGGGCTTTAGTCCCAAAGACGTGTAAGGGCCCCTAGTCCCAGAGAAGCGCTTCTAGCCCGGTGCGCCATGCGTGGTCCACGTCTGCGAGGGGAAGGTCGAGCAGCTTGCCGATCTTGAACGCATCACCGCCCGCCTTACCTAATCGAAGCAACGGCACATCGTCCGCAGTTGCCAGCTTCTTCAGCGCAGCCAGCTTATCGGGATGCACTGAGACCACGATGCGTGAAGCGTCTTCGCCGAAGAGCGCGGCGTCCCATCGACCGGATGTAGCAGCCGTCACGGAGACGCCTTTGCCACCAAGGATGCAAGACTCCGCCAGCGCAACCGCCAGGCCACCCTCGCTGCAATCATGGGCTGAGTTCAGGAGCCTTTGCCCAATTGCCGTGCGACACAGCTTCTGAACTCGCGCTTCCAGCTCGATATCGAGGCGCGGTTGTCCGGCCACGGTGTCATGCAGCACTTCCAAGAACTCGCTGCCCGCCAGAGAAGTGACATCGCCTGTCAACTCGCTTACTCCCAGAAGCACCACTACATCGCCATCATCTTGAAACGCCGATTCGCAGTGCAGGTTAACGTCTTCCAGCAGGCCCAGAGCACCAACGACCGGCGTGGGGTAAATGGCCTGATCACCACTCTCGTTGTAGAGGCTGACGTTGCCGCTGACCACCGGCACGCCGAACACCCGGCAGGCCTCAGCCATGCCTTTGATGCATTCTTCAAGCTGATAGTAGACCTCAGCACGTTCCGGGTTGCCGAAGTTGAGACAGTCTGTGAGCGCGATGGGTTCTGCGCCCACGCACGAGACATTCCGGCAGGCTTCTGCGACTACAAGCTGGCCGCCGATGTATGGGTCTAGGTAGGCCATGCGACTATTCCCGTCCGTGCAGACTGCAATGCCCTTACCTGTACTGGCGCCGCCGTAGCCCTCTCGGAGCAGGAGCACAGCGGCGTCGCCCGCACCTGGTGGGACGACTGTATTCGCCTGGACTTGCTGGTCGTACTGTCGATAGACGGCTGCACGACTGGCCAGGTTGGCGGAGGCCATGAGCTTGAGCAACGCCTGTGCCGCTGTGAGCGTAGGCAGAGGGATCTTACTTAAATCGGCATCTCTGGCGGCGGAAATCCCTTTTGATGGCGTACCGGTCAACCGATACTGGGGCGGCTCCATCAGGTGCACCACGGGGACGTTGGCTTCCAATGAATCGCCATCGACGATACGGACTGTGGCATCGTCGGTAATCTCACCGATGACGGACGACACCAGGTCCCACTTATCGAATACGGCCTTCACTTTTTCCAGGTAGCCCGGTCGCACCAGAAGCATCATCCGTTCCTGGGACTCTGAAAGCATGACTTCGTAGGGCGTCATGCCGGTTTCTCGACGAGGCACCTGAGCTACATCGAGCACCATGCCCCTTCCACCGGTGCTGACGCACTCTACCGTGGCGCTGGTGAGGCCGGCCGCTCCACAGTCCTGCATACCGGCGATGCCTTCCGGGCAGACCTGCAACGCTTCCAGACACGCTTCAATGAGGACCTTTTCCATGAACGGGTTGCCTACCTGCACGGTGGTACGTAGTTCACGATCATCGGTAAAGGTCTGGGATGCCAGCCCTGAAGCACCGTGTATGCCGTCACGGCCGGTGTCCGCGCCCACCAGTAGCATGAGGTCACCGGCACCTGAGGGTTTGGCGCGGACCAGGTCTGCCGTACGGACGGTCCCAATGCACATGGCGTTGACCAGCGGGTTGCCGATGTAGCTGGAGGAAAACCCAATCTCACCGCCGATGTCCGGGATCCCAAGGCAGTTGCCGTACCAGGAAATGCCTTCAACCACGCCGTGGAAAAGATGCTTACCTCTAGGTGAATCGGGCGGGCCGAATCGAAGAGAGTTCAGTAACGCCATGGGTCGAGCGCCCATCGCCAGGATGTCACGCACGATGCCGCCGACGCCTGTGGCTGCTCCTTGGAAAGGCTCCACCGCTGAAGGGTGGTTGTGCGACTCAATCTTGAAGACAACAGAAAGACCATCGCCAACGTCCACAACGCCTGCGTTCTCAGCGCCGGGCGCCACCAGGACTCGCGGCGAATCGCTGGGGAATAGTCGCAGCAGGGGGCGAGAGTGCTTGTAGGCACAATGCTCACTCCACAACGCACCAAAGAGACCCAATTCAAGAGGGTTGGGTTCTCTATCTAAGCAATCCAGGATGCCCTGATACTCTTGTTGGCTAAGGGCGATTTCTTTGAGGTCTTCCGGAGTCACTGCCACTGGGCGACCCTCCGTTTCGGCTTTGCTGTCTTTGAGTTCCAATACTCACGTAATACAAATATTACATACTATGGATTCGAGATGTGCAAGGTGGGGACAGCTAGAAAAAGGTATCAGTCAGCCCTGGGGTAGTCAAGGCGGAACCATATGAGAAGTTGACGCGTTTATACACTAGGAAGGGCAAAACCAGATGCTGGAGCTACAACGTTGTTTCTGCGTAAAGCTAAAATAGGGTTGACGCAGATTGTAATTTGCGCTACAGTTCCAACGGTGATTGCCCTAGGGAAATCAAGGTTTGGTTTCCGTCCCGAGTAAATTCGGTAAAGGCATTCCCAAAACAAGGCAAGGAGGCTTGCGGTGCGCAAAGCTACTACATCTCGGCCAAGCATGGCCATTCGATCAATGCTGATTCTGACAATGGTATTCTCGCTCCTGTTCGCCACCGCGAGTAGCATATTTGCTGCTGATCATGTGGGCACAATTGGAGCCGGCGGCGGTACTCTCA
>CAUZTE010000050.1:0-8098 GCA_963582565.1 Dehalococcoidia bacterium
CGGGACTTGCGACACCATCAATCCCGGAAGCTCCTAGCACGGTTGATGGCGAAGCTGATTTCAGCCTACGTGATGCGCTGAAATTGCCGGTTTTCTGGTTTTTGGCAATAGCGTTTGGTCTGCGACAGTTCGCCGTAGGTGCCATATCGCTACACCAGGTGCCCTATCTCGTAGATACAGGCAGGAGTTTGGAGACTACCTCCATCATCCTGGCGGCAGTGACACTGACCAGCATCATAGGGCGCCTTGGGTTCGGCACGTTGGCTGACCATTTCCCCCCGCGTTACATCATGGCTTTCAGCATGATGATGGTAGGGCTGGGTGCATTCATCCTGAGTCACGTTACTGAAGGCATGGGCATGCTTGTCCTGTACATCGCCGTATATGCCATTGGATGGGGTGGCGGTGCAACGACGATGAACGCTACCCGAGGGGCATACTTCGGCAGGCGCGCTTTCGGCACGATATCCGGCAGCATGGACTTTGTGCAGATGTTCGGACTGGTGTTGGGGCCGGTCTTCGCTGGTTTTGTGTTCGATAGGACAGGAAGCTACACAATCGCGTTTAACAGCTTCGCCATCTCAGCAGTAGCGGCTGGGGTACTGATGTTCTTCTTGCGCCCACCCAAGCAGGACTAGGCCTGCACCTAATTTCCCTACGGAGTAGTTCCTTCGCTTTTTCATAGCATCTTTGTTATAGAGATCAGAAAATACAAAGCCCCATAGTGTTTGGTCATCCTGCAGAGCCTATGGTGACCATCAGAGATTGTGGGTGCAGGGCTTGGCCCTGCTAGTGGAGAGGGCAGACACCGACGAGACTGTGTTTCCAACTGGCAACGCCGCCGTCCTGGCCCGAGGCCTCTGCAGCGTAAACATCGCCGGAGACGACGAACGCACCGATGTAGATAACGATTGCCGCCACAAAGGGCACGAACAACATACCTGCGAAGGCCAATATGCCCCACGTCAGCTTAGGCTGCTGCTCAAGTGTCTCTGTTGTCTTTTCCACAGGATGCTCCCGCTTTATCTACCTATGAATAGAACGTATTACCGCACCATTTGGATGTCAAGCCAGGACTAGTCCTGCACCTACATTCACGGCGTCGTTGATTCTCTTGTCTTGATATATCCCAAAAGAAATACGTGTACAAGCTACTTGTAGACCTTCAGGTCACGTGGGTCCAGGGCACGCCCTGGCTAGCCCTCATCAAAGACCTTCTTGGCTACTTCGAAGGCGTTCACCGCGGTGGGCCACCCTGCGTAGAAAGCCATGTGCATGAAGACCTCGCCGATCTCTTCCCTGGTGACGCCGTTCTCCAGTGCTCGACGTGTGTTCATCTCCAACTGATTGGTGCGATACAGCGCCGCCAGGGCCGCGATGGTGATGAGGCTGCGATCGCGCTTGGAAAGGCCGGGGCGCTCCCAAACCTCATCGAAGAGGATGTCCCTGGTGATCTCACCAAACCTGGGCATGATCTCGTTGTATGGTCCGACTCCGTGTTGTGATGCCATGATGTGCTCCTTATTGTGATTTCTTTTGTACTCTCAGAACTACTCTATTGAATTGGGAAGCTGATGGTTTGACAGGTCAGTCCCCGTATACTTGGGTCCAGGGCACGCCCTGGCTTAGCCCTGGTCGTAGACCTCTTTGGCTACCTCGAAAGCATTGACCGCGCAGGGCCATCCTGCGTAAAAGGCCATGTGCATGAGCACCTCGCCGATCTCGTCCTTGGTGACGCCGTTCGCCAGGGCGCGACGCATGTGGCTGCGGATCTGGCTGGTGCGGTATAGGGCCGTCAGGGACGCGATGGTGATGAGGCTGCGATCCCGCTTGGAGAGGCCTGGGCGCTCCCAAATATCGCCGTATACCAACTCTCGCGTCAGCTCGCCTAATCGAGGCATGAGGTCGTTGTACGGCCCGTTGCCTGGTTGGTTTGTCATGTCACTCCTTTGTCGAAATTAGACCCGTATGTGGGGCAGGGCTAAACTCTAGCACGGTGGCGTCTGTGGTGTCGCCAACCCTTGCCTGCTAAGATGAACGTGTCTGATTCGCTCATATCTCCCGGGTTTTGAGGCATGTATGGAACGCTTGGATTTCTTCTCAGCTGTGGGCAACACGCCACTTGTGGAGCTTGCGCACTTGAGCCCAAAGAAGGGTGTGCGCCTCTTTGCCAAGCTGGAAGGGAACAACCCCAGCGGCAGCATCAAAGACCGGGTGGCGTCCTACATCATCCGTAGTGGCGAAGAGAAGGGTGAGTTGACGCCCGGCCAGACCATTGTGGAGGCCAGCACAGGAAACATGGCCCTGGCCCTGGCTGCCGCCACCAAACAACGCGGGTACAAGATGCGGGCGGTAGTGCCCCCGCAAATAGCTCCGGGAATACCTGACCTGTTGACGCTATTTGGTGTGGAGATCACGTGGATGGAGCCTCGATTGGGCATGCTTGGCCCCATCGAAGAGGCGCAGCGATTGGCCACAGAGAACGGCTGGTGGTTTGCGCAGCAGTTTGCCAACCCCGCCAACGTCCAAGCCCACTACGAGACCACCGGTCCGGAAATCCTTGCCGCGCTGCCTCAGGTGGATGCCTTTGTGGCTGGTATCGGCACCGGAGGGACTGTGACCGGTGTTGGCAGGCGACTGAAGGAGCAGAACTCCAACACAATCATCGTGGGCGTTGAGCCCAAGTTCGGTGAGCGACTCCAGGGGCTGCGAAGTCTGGAGGAGGGCTACATTCCTCCGTTGTTGGATATGTCGTTGTTGGATCGACGGTTCATCGTCGATAGCCCATCGGCGTTCGATGCGGTAAGACGCCTTGTGGAGATGGAAGGTATCTTTGCGGGTATCTCCTCCGGGGCAGTGCTCCATGCGGCGTTGCGTGTGGCGGAGGGCATGGACAGCGGGAACGTGGTGATGACCTTTGCCGACCAGGGTTGGAAGTATGTGAACGCCTTTCCATGGATGTCGCATCAGGAGCGGCCGGAGGGTACCCCTGACGATGTCGCCTGGTGGTAAAGGGCTAGCCCTACACCCATTTTCCGCTTCGCGATCTACAAACTTGCTATAACCAAACGGACAAATAGGAATTGAAACAATAATGGCAGAGCATTTAACGGTTGAAAAACTCATAGAGTTCATACAAGCGCAAGGGAAAAAAGGGAAGCGCGGCATGACCCTCGTGGCAATCGATGGGCCCAGCGGCGCGGGAAAGACTGCCCTCTTCGAAGCGCTTCAGGCATCGGACCTGGCCGCGACCGTTGTGCACGTTGATGACTTTTACAGCAAAGAAGGCGCAGACCCTTCGAGTCACCTCACACCTGAGGAGGGGTGCGATGAGTATGTTGATTGGATGGCACTTCAGGAGTTGGTGATAGACCCGCTGGTGGATGGCGACCCCGGCTTCTATCAGCTCTATGACTGGGTTGCGCAGAAGCCGGATGAGTGGGTGACGGTGGAACCCCGGGGAGTCATCGTCTTTGAAGGTGTGTACGCCATGCGCCCGCAGCTCCGGGATCTCTATGACGTGACGGTGTACGTTGAGACCCCCAAAGACATAAGGCTAGACCGTCTCAGCAAGCGGAGCGATAACCCGGTATGGGTAGCGCGTTGGGCAGAGGCTGAGGAGTGGTACAACACCAACGTCATTCCATCTGGTTACGCTGATGTGATTGTTTCAGGCTCATAACTACTGACAGGCTTCGCCCTGAGCATGAGAGCTATAGCAGCAATAATCCCGAGGCTGAACACCCAGAACGCCAGTTGGTAGCTGTCACGGACATCGGCAACCCAACCGGCAAATACCGGCCCACCAAGGCCTCCAGCTAGAGAGAGAATTTCCATAGACCCTATGACCTTCCCGAAGTCCCTACTGCCGAATATGTCCGCCTGCAATGCTCGCCTGACCGGAATGTAACCACCGAAACCAAAGCCGTAGAAGGCCATGGAAATCATGATCCCCCACGCGCTGTTAACGCCCATTGCCAGGACTACAAGACCGATTAACTGCGTCCCCATAGAGATGATCATGATGAGACGTTTGTCCATAAAATCGGCCACGGTTCCCATGACCAACCGCCCACCTATGCTGAATATGGGTATGGCAGAGGCTGCTACCGCGGCAAGGGCCAGGCTGGCATTGGCGTCCAGCGTCAGCGCCGGGATGATGTGGGCTACTACGCCGGTATGGGCGAATATCCACAGTGAGTTCACTGTCCCAAGTATCCAGAAGGCTTCCATGCGCATGATGGCTTTGTAGCTGAAAGGGGCCTCGGGAGTGCTTGGCGCGCCCGTTGGAACGTATTCCGGTTCAATCCCATCAGGGTGTAGACCGTACTGCTCCGGGCGATGTCTGAACATCAGGCTCAGAGGAATGCCGATGATCCAGAGGATGACGCCCAATATCACCAGGGCGTTTCGCCATCCGGTGAGGTCTATCAGCCAAACCAGTATCCCAACCATGAACCCGCTGATGCCCGCGCCGGTGGCCAGGAGTGCCATAGCCCTTGAACGCTTCTTGCGGAACCAGCTTGCTATAGCGATGTAACCTACGTTGGGGCTGGCGGCGCTGAACCCCACTGCAGAGACGAAGAATGCTGCATAGAACATTGGGAGGCTGTTGATACGACTCAACAGCAGCATTCCAATGCCAGCGATAATAACCCCTACCACCATGATGGGGCGTGGCCCGTAGCGGTCCGCCAGGATGCCTACGAGGGGTGCGGCTATGCCACTCTCGCCACGCTGAAGGGTGAAGGCCAGGGATGTTGCGGCACGGGACCAACCAAACTCGGCTCGAAGCGGATTGAAGAGGGCTGTGAACCCGTAGAAGAAGACTCCGCTGGTGTAGATGCTGAGGGTCATGCCGGAGAGGACGATCCACCAACCAAAGAATACAGGGTTACGTTGTTTGTCGCTGGAGTCCGGGCGTGTGGGCATAGATGTATGAGGCCTTTCTGCGTCTGCATTAGAGCATCGCGGGATATGGGCGTCAAGAAACCCTTTTATCGGCCAACCACTGTGGTATTATCCACAGGACTTTGTTATATCTATTAATCGCTTCTGGAGGCTGAATGTACACCGTTGACCTGACCGGCAAGAATGCCCTCATCTTTGGAGTCGCCAACCATCGCAGCATCGCGTGGGCCATCGCTCAAGCTTTGTACAGCGCCGGAGCGAAGGTGGCGCTCACCTACCAAACGGATCGACTTAAAGAAGGGGTTGAGGAGCTGGCCAAAGAGATCGGTGATGCGCCGCTTTTCCAGTGCGATGTCTCCAACGACGGCGAGGTTGAGGAGCTCTACAAGAAGGTCGGTGAGACCATGGGTACGCTTTCCACGGTGGTGCACAGCATCGCCTTTGCCAACCGCGACGACCTTGGCGGCGATTTCTCCAAGACGGAGCGAGAGGGATTCCGTATAGCACTGGACGTCAGCGCATTCTCTCTTATCCCGGTGGTGAGGTATGCCGCTCCACTGATGAAGGACGGTGGCAATGTCATTGCCATGACCTTCCTTGCGGGGGAGAAGGTGTTCCCCGGCTACAACGTGATGGGTGTGGCCAAGGCCGCGCTGGAGAACAGTGTCAAGCAACTTGCCGCGGAGTTCGGGCCAAGCAACATCAGGGTGAACGCAATCTCGGCTGGGCCTCTGGACACGCTTTCGTCCCGGGTAATCACCGGGTACCGAGACATGAAGCGCATCCACCAGGAGCGGGCACCGATGGCTCGGAATATCACCCATGAGGACGTGGGCGGCACGGCTCTGTTCCTTGCCAGCGAACTCTCTTCAGGCGTCACCGGCGCTATCATCCCGGTGGATGTCGGCTACAGCATCATGGGGATTTAACTAATACCAAGTATTTATGGATCAAAATAAAGGAGGGGCGGATTTTAAATCCGCCCCTCCTTTTGTATTTACTACTATGTCCGCCCATATGAGTGCAGGGCGTGCCCTGCCTACTGGAAACCTGCCAGTTCGTTGGGGAGTGACACCTCTATCAGGTGGAACTCCTTCTTGGTCACTGCAGCGGCAACGGTCTTCTCAAGCTCCGCAATCGTGGCGACCCGTGTGGCCCTAAGGCCATACGACTCTGTGAGCTTCACGAAGTCCGGGTTCACCAGCTCGGAGGCGATGAGTCGATTATCGAATGCTGCCTTCTGAGTCCCTTTCAACACACCCCAGGCGTTGTTATTCCAGATGATGGCCACAATGGGAATGTTGTACTGGGCTGCGGTGCCAAGCTCCTGCAGGTTCAACTGGAAACCGCCATCGCCGCTCATCAGCACTACCGGCACGTCGGGTCGACCGACTGCAGCACCAAGCGCCGCCGGGAACCCGAAGCCGATGTCCGCCCAGCCGTGGGGGCCGATGTAGGTTCGTGGCTCGTAGACCGGGAATGCCTGCACTGCCGAGTATGCAGCTAGGGTGGCATCACAGACCACCACGGCCTCACGGGGAATGACACGTCGCAAGGCATCCAGCGCGCGCTGATGGCCTGGCTCGTTGGCTGCGAAGGTATCGCGAACCTGCTGTCGTAGACCTGCTGCCTCTTCTGCCTGGGCGTTGCCTCTGTTCACGTTCTTGGCTTCAAGGGCGACTGAAAGTTGTTCAAGCACTGCCTTGGCATCGCCGTGGATGCCGACCTTTTCCGGGTAGTTCTTGCCGAGTTCCTCTTTGTCTAGATCGATCTGAACCAGGTTCTCAGGGAGCTCCAGGCCTACCTGCTTGGTCATGTGGTGCGGCATTCTGCTTCCCACCATCAATACGGCATCGCAGGTGGGGAGATATGCGTGGATGGGGTTCAGTCCGTAGGGGGCGCGGCCACCCCAGGTTACACCAGCGAAGAGGGGATGGTCCGCTGCGAACCCGCCTTTGCCTCCGTACGTGGTGACGACGACGGCTCCCAGCTTCTCCGCCACTACTTGCAACTCGGCGTTTGCTGCCGATGAGATGACTCCACCGCCCACCCATATGACGACGCGCTTGCCGTTCGCCAGGAGTTCGGCCGCCTGCTCGATCGCCTTGGGGTCGCCGGCCATCCGTGGCTCATCACGTTGGCCCAGCACCTCCACATCGGCAGAGGAGTGCAGGATATCCGTGGGCACTTCGATCTCGATGGGGCCGGGTCGCTCCGATTTGAATCGCGTGAACGCATCCAACATGGTCTGTGATATCTCTTGATGGGTGTGAGGCTGAGCCGTCCATCGGGTGACTGACTCAAACATTTGCTGCTGGTTGTGGGGCTCATGCAGGACGCCTTTGCCCTGGTTAATCATGTCGAGGGCGATGTTGCTGGTCACCTGAAGCACCGGCGACGATGCAGACCATGCTTCGCCCATGGCTCCCAGGGTGTTTGCCGCACCGGGCCCTGTGCTGGTGAAGCAGATGCCAGGTTTTCCTGTGGCCCTCGCGTAGCCGTCGGCTTCGTAGACCGCCGCCTGCTCATGGCGGGCGCTGATGAAACGGAACTTCTCCTGAACGTCGTAGAGGGCATCGTAGACGGCCATCATGTGGATGGATATCACACCGAACGCCGTGTCCACGCCTTGCGCCATCAATGAATGAATTACTGCTTTACCGCCGGTCATATCAGCCAAAGAACCACCTCCGGAGGGCGGCATCGCCGCCTTTGCTATGAATTTGTCAGCGCACAATACGGTATAGGTATGCTAGGGGATATGCAATGATGAGGCTGCGCCTCTTTTGCTATAAAGAGGGGATGGAAAGCACATTAGGGCTCATATAGACCTAGTAATGGGGGCAAGGCTAACCCGCAGAGCCGCCAACAAGAGGGACTTTCTTGAACTGGTGGTCAGCCATGAGTGCGCTTAATCCGAGCGATGGGATGTCTACTGACGCATTCGTGGGGCAACCCAACGTCACGGTGGCAAAGCTGCCAGATGGGCTTGGCGCGTTCGTCGTCCCTATTCGTGCTAGAGCAAGTACAGCCACGCCAGCGTCGTTATCGATGGCACTGTGCCCAACGATCGGGTTTTCACCCAGAAGTGTTCCGGATGCGAAGGCCTGGACAGAACAGCCGGAATCCCTGTAGTTCAGGGTCGCTTCGCCGCCGCTGATACCGAAACTCCCGGTGTTCACCCACA
>CAUZTE010000051.1:0-7913 GCA_963582565.1 Dehalococcoidia bacterium
TGACGGAGCAGGCTCCCTTACGGTCTATTCCGGTCGAAGCGAGACCCTTGTGGATCCCATCATCCAACAGTTCAAGAATGCTACTGGCATCGATGTAAAGGTGAAGTACGCTGGCACGGCTGCCCTGGCGAATACCATCCGAGAGGAAGGGGACAACTCACCGGCAGACCTTTTCTTCGCTCAGGACCCCGGCGGCTTGGGCGCCATACAGGATTTGTTCACACCCATATCCAGTGAGCTCCTGAACCTTGTCCCTGAATGGGCCCGCTCTGCCGATGCCTCATGGGTAGGCATCTCCGGCCGAGCCCGCACGTTGGTCTACAACAATGAGACTCTGACAGAGGCTGACCTCCCTGACAGCATCCAAGGCCTGACGGACCCCAAGTGGAAAGGCCGACTTGGCTGGGCGCCTACGAACGGCTCTTTCCAGGCCATGGTGACCGCAATGCGCTCCACGTGGGGCGAAACCGCGACGCGTGAGTGGCTTGAAGGCGTGAAGGCCAACGACCCCACCGAATACCCCAAGAACACGCCTCAGGTTTCCGCTGCAGCGTCCGGTGAGATCGATATCGGTCTGGTCAACCACTACTATCTTCATCGCTTCCTTGCTGAGGAGGGGGAGTCCTTCTCCGCCAGGAACTACCACCCACGTGAGGGAGGGCCGGGTGCGCTCATCATGGTGGCCGGCGCGGGAATCCTTGCTACTTCCGACGATAAAGTGAACGCAGAGAAGTTTTTGGAATTCATGCTCTCACTGGTAGGCCAGCAGTACTTTGCCAGCCAGACCTTTGAGTACCCGCTGATTGATGGTGTGAACACCCCGTTGGGGCTAACACCGCTGGAAGATATCAACCATCCTGATATCACCCCCAGGGACATGGCTGACCTTGAAGGGACCCAGGCCCTGCTGAGGGATATCGGGATCATTCCGTAACATTGAAGAGAACATGCAAGTCAGGGGAGTGACGACAAGCATTCGACGATTATTCACTGGCGACGCGAGCCAGCATAGTTCGCGTCGCCCATCGCCGATCATTTGGATACCCTCTGCAATCGTAGCTGTGGCCATGGTGCTGCCGTTGGTGTACCTGATAGAATGTGCGGTGGACAGCAGAGGCGAATCGGTTGACCTCCTATTCCGTATGAGGACAGCAGAGATCATGATGAGGTCTGCCTTGCTGGTCATCGTGGTGACTGTTTCATCGGTGCTTATCGCGGTTCCTCTGGCCTGGCTGACCGTCCGTACTGACATCCCGCTGCGACGACTCTGGTCTGTGCTCACCGTGCTTCCACTGGTTATCCCCAGCTACGTTGGCGGGTTCCTGGTGCTGACTTCACTGGGGCCCAAAGGAATGCTTCAGGGGTTCCTGGAGGACATTGCAGGGGTGGACCGACTCCCGGATATCGCTGGCCTGCATGGCGCGGCACTGACGATCACCCTCCTGAGCTTCCCTTATGTTCTTCTGAGCGTCCGCGCGGCCCTTTGGGGTCTTGATCCGGCATTGGAAGAATCCTCGCGAGGGCTTGGCAATGGCAAATGGAAGACATTGTGGAAAGTGACGCTTCCGCAGCTACGGCCTGCCATCGCAGCGGGTTCACTGCTGGTGGCGCTCTACACACTCAGCGACTTTGGTGCCGTATCCCTATTGCGGTACGAGACCTTCACCTGGGCCATATTCCTTCAGTTCAACTCATTCAACCAGGCTCTGGCGGCTGTGTTGTCGCTGGTGCTAGTGAGTGCGGCGTTCGGCCTAATATTGCTCGAATCAAGGACACGGGGACGGTCTAAGTACTATCGCAGCACGACGGGCGCAGTCAGACCATCGTCGTTGGTACGGCTAGGTCGATGGCGATGGCCAGCCTTTGGGTTGACCGCCGGGGTTGTCGGGCTGTCCCTGGTGGCCCCACTGACCATCCTGAGCTACTGGGCAATACGAGGCATCTCCCAAGGAGAGCCGGTGCGCCTCCTGTGGAGCGCGACCCTCAATTCCATCTACGTGTCCGGGCTTGCCGCAATAGTGGCCGCCGTAGCTGCAGTCCCAGTGGTGATCTTGACCGTCAGGTTCCCGGGGCGATTGAGCGGCATGGTGGAAAAGATGGCCTACGTTGGGTTCGCGCTGCCGGGCATTGCTGTAGCATTGGCTTTGATATTCTTTGGAGCGCGGTACGCCACGCCGGTCTACCAGACCATGAGTCTGCTGGTCTTCGCCTACGTTGTGCTCTTCTTCCCCCAGACGATGGGGACGATACGGGCATCGTTCTTGCAGGTGAGCCCTCGAATCGCAGAAGCGGCTCGGAGCCTTGGTAAAAAGCCCATGAGCGTCCTTTTCCAGGTGGCGTTGCCATTGATCATTCCAGGCATTCTAGCCGGGGCAGCGTTAGTTTTCCTGACGGCAATGAAAGAGCTTCCTGCCACCCTGCTCTTAAGCCCAATTGAGTTTGATACGCTGGCAACCTCTATCTGGGGAGCCCTTGAAGAGGCATTCTTTGCTCAAGCGGCTGTCCCTGCGTTGTTCCTTGTGGTAGTGACTGCTATTCCAACGGCGTTCCTGATTCTGAGAGAACCAAGGGGTGTACGGTGAGTGAACCCGCAGTGCGATGCGAGGGGTTGGTCAAGAGTTATGGCCAGGCTCAGGCGCTTAAAGACCTGGACCTCACCATTGAAGAGGGCAGCACCCTGGCGTTGCTGGGCCCCAGCGGGAGTGGCAAGACGACCGCACTGCGATTGGTGGCGGGGTTTGAGGTTCCAGATGCTGGGATTGTGGAGATTGCAGGACGCAGGGTTGCTGGGCCGGGGCTCTACATACCGCCAGAACAGCGGCATATCGGTATGGTGTTCCAGGACTACGCGTTGTTCCCCAACCTGACAGTGGCAGGCAACGTGGGCTTCGGGATATCTGATAAGTCGGCCCGCAAGGACAGGGTATCGGAAGCACTGGAGCTGGTTGGCCTGACGGGCCTGGGCAGCCGGATGCCCCATGAGCTATCCGGAGGGCAGCAGCAGCGAGTCGCTCTGGCAAGGGCTCTCGCCCCGAGGCCTGCCCTGTTACTGATGGACGAGCCGTTCTCCAACCTGGACGCCGGGTTGCGGGCACAGGTACGCACCGAGGTTCGTGAGATTCTGAAATCGACCAATACCACGGCTCTGTTTGTGACCCACGACCAGGACGAGGCACTCTACATGGGTGACCAGGTGGCGGTGTTGGATTGGGGCGAGTTGCAGCAGATGGAGACCCCGGAAGGTATCTACCACACCCCGGCAACCCGTTTCGTCGCAGAGTTTTTGGGGATTGCCGACTTCATTCCGGCGACGTACAGCAACGGCAAGCTTGAGACGACGATAGGTGCAGTGGCCTGGGATCAGGAGCCGCCCCCGGATGGAGTAGAACTGCTGGTGCGTCCGGACGATATGTCTATTGAACCTTCAGGCTCTGGGCAGGGGACGATCGTAGGCAGGGTGTTCCAGGGGCCGTCATACCTGTATGACGTATCGTTGGAATCAGGCGAGGTCGTCCACGTTCTCCAGCACCACACGAGACAGTACGACGTTGGGTCGCAGGTGCAGGTTCGCATCATCGCGGAGCATAAGCTGGCCTGTTTCCTTGGCGAAAAACTCGTCGGCTAGCGGCACACGATACCGGCTTACGGGATGAGCACCTTGCGGGCGATGGTCTCGTGGCGGTTCGGGCCCGTTGAGATGACATCAATGGAGCAGCCGATGACCTCTTCAAGACCCTGAACGTATGCCTTGGCTGCGGCCGGGACATCGTCCCAATTGGTCAGACCTGCCGTCGGCGAAGACCAACCCTCAAAATCCTTGTAGATTGGCTTGCACTTCTCCAGGGCATTAATCTGGGCTGGGAATCCATCAACAGGTTTTCCGTCTATCTCATAGCCTATGCAGACCTTCACCGTCTCCATGCCGTCAAGGATGTCCAGCCTGGTGAGGATGCCTGATGTCAGGTCATTGACGATTACGCCGTAGCGAGCGGCTACGCCGTCAAACCAGCCACATCGTCGAGGACGTCCGGTGGTTGTACCAAATTCCCCGGCCTTCTGCCTGATAGCCTCGCCGGTTTCGTCGTCCAACTCCGTTGGCATTGGGCCTGAGCCCACCCTGGTGTTGTATGCCTTGAATATCCCGAACACCCCTGCTACGGACCTGGGTCCGATTCCCAACCCCGCACACGCACCGCCTACTGAGCTGGAGGACGAGGTGACGTAGGGGTATGTGCCGTGGTCAAGGTCTAGGAGGGTTCCCTGCGCACCTTCAAGGAGGACGTTCTCACCATTGCTGAGAGCCTGCCTCACCCGCTCTTCTACCGGGGCGATGAAGGGGAGCAACTGATCCCTCCAGTTCAAGCAACGATCAAAGATGTCCTGCACACTGAAGGCCTCGCCTCCGTGTACCTTGGTGATAACGGCGTTCACGTGGGGCAACACCTGCTCGATGCGGTTTCGCAGCCCCTCAGCATCCAGCAGGTCGCCGAAGCGGATGCCGGTGCGGGCTACTTTGTCCACATAGGCGGGGCCGACGCCTCTACCGGTGGTACCCAGCGCACCGCTACCGCGACCCTTCTCTTCCAACTGGTCAAGGGCTACGTGGTACGGCATGATGACGTGGGCTCTATCGCTGACCTGCAGCTTGCTCACATCAAGGCCACGGGAGCGCAGATCTTCAATCTCCTGGATGAGGACATCGGGGTCCACGACAACGCCGTTGCCGATGACTGGCGTAACCTGGGGCCAGACAGCCCCGGATGGCATGAGGTGGAACTTGAACTCACCTTCCTTATTGAGAACGGTGTGTCCGGCATTGTTCCCGCCAGAAAAGCGGGCAACCACAGTGACCCGTTCTGACAGGTAATCAATGACCTTCCCTTTTCCCTCGTCACCCCATTGGCCGCCGATTACGGCATACGCAGGCATAGCTACTCCAAAAATTCAAACGTTGATGTATGGGCGAAAACCCATGGCATTGTATCAAAACCATGTGTGTCTGGAAAGCAAAATATGGCAGAAACGGGTATTGAACGAAAATCAGTCAAAACAACGCTCAGCCTCCCTATGCATCAGATATAGGTTAGACGTACCATTGTGATATAATTGAGCAGTCTGCCCAGCTTGGTGCACATATCAAGCGCAAGGGGTTGCAAAGAGCGGGCTGCAACAACCTAGAGGGGGAAAGAATGTCTGACCTGGAGAAGCTGAAAATCTTCAGTGGTGCCGCTCATCCTGTGTTGGCCAAGGAAGTCTGCGATTACGTGGACATTCCCGTTGGAAAGGCCACCGTATCCAAGTTCTCCAACGACAATACGTTTGTCCAGTACCAGGAGAACATCCGACAGCAAGATATTTTTATCATCCAACCCTTCGCATACCCCGTGAACGACAGCATCATGGAACTGCTCATTATGATTGATGCGGCAAAGCGGGCATCGGCGGGAAGGATCACCGCGGTAATCCCTTTTTATGCATACGGACGTACAGATAAGAAGGACCAACCACGCGTCCCAATCACCGCCAGGCTTTTGGCGGACCTGATTACGGTTGCAGGGGCACATAGAGTGCTGACAGTGGATCTGCATGCGGGTCAGATACAGGGGTTCTTTAACATACCGGTGGATGAACTGACGGCGCTTCCGCTGCTCACCCGCTATTTCCGAGAGAAGAACCTGGTAGACCCGGTGGTGGTTGCAGTGGACATCGGCATCAGCAAGCGCGCACGCGATATGGCAAACGGCCTGGGAATCCCACTGGCCATCATTGAGAAACGACGAGTAGATAATAACGATAACACGGAAGTCCTGAATGTTATTGGTGACGTAGCAGGTAAGACAGCTATCACATTTGACGATGAAACGGGAACCGGCGGTTCATTAGTGTCCGCCGTTCAGGCTGTGGTGAACGCAGGGGCGAAAGAGATTTACTCCTGCTCCACGCACGGCGTGTTTACAGACCCTGCCCTGGACAGGATCAACAACAGCCAGATAAAAGAGATGGTGGTGACGGACACATTACCTAGCGCAATACGTACGGACTCTCCCAAGATTAAGGTGTTGTCTGTGGCCAGCCTACTTGGAGAAGCTATCTGTCGTATTCACGAGGGGCGTTCAGTAGGTGAGTTGTTTGCAGAGGTAAGGGACAGCTAGTTGCCACGTGCTTTCGCATAGGAGAGGGAACAATTAATGGCTGGCGTTTTTGGGAAGATCTTCAAGAACCGTAACGAAGGCCTCATCAAGAAGCTTTGGCCCGGAGTGGCCGACGCGAATGCCTTTGAGCCTGAATACAAGGCCATGAGCGATGAGGAATTGAAGGGCGTGACCGCTAAATTGAGGGCTCGCCTGGCTGCGGGTGAAACCCTGGATGACCTGCTCCCATCGGCTTTTGCTGCTGTTCGAGAGTCTGCATGGAGGCACATAGGGCTCCGTCACTTCGATGTGCAATTCATCGGCGGTATGGTGCTCCAGCAAGGCAAGATCGCAGAGATGCGCACCGGTGAAGGTAAAACCCTGGTGGCGACTCTGGCTGCGTATCTCAATGCCCTTGAAGACAAGGGCGTCCACGTCATTACGGTGAACGATTACCTGGCCCGTCGAGATACCCAATGGATGGGGCCGGTCTATTACGGACTGGGCATGTCCGTTGCTTGCCTTCAACATGAAACGTCCTATCAGCTTGACCCTGAAGTGCACTCAGACCAACCGGGGATGAACGCACTACGGCTGGTCTTCCGGCAGGATGCGTACGCTGCAGACCTGACGTACGGCACCAACCATGAGTTTGGGTTTGATTACCTGAGAGACAACATGGCCATTGATGCCGAGAAACGCGTACAGCGTGGGTTGAACTACGTGATCGTGGACGAGGTGGACAACATCCTCATCGACGAGGCCAGGACGCCGCTGATCATCAGTGGCCCTGCTGCTGAGGCTACGCAGACGTACAACACCATGTCTCGCATCGTTCCTCGTTTACAGATTGAAGACGACTTCACCGTTGATGAAAAGCACCGAACCATCTCTCTGACGGAAGATGGCATATCAACACTCGAGCAGGCCCTAAATATCGACAACCTGTATGAACCCGGAAACTATCAGCTCACCCACTATGTGGAGAACGCCCTCCGGGCTCTGGTCATCTACCAGAAGGACAAAGACTACCTGGTGGAAGAGGGCGAGGTCATCCTGGTGGACGAGTTCACCGGCCGAAAGATGTATGGTCGGCGGTACTCAGACGGCTTGCATCAGGCGTTGGAGGCCAAGGAAGGCCTGAAGGTCCAACAGGAGACCATCACCTACGCGACGATCACTTTGCAGAACTACTTCCGCATGTATAACAAGCTGGCGGGTATGACCGGTACCGCCATGACTGAAGCGGAAGAGTTCATGCGCATCTACCGTTTGGACGTGGTGGCCATCCCCACCAACATGCCAAACGTCAGGGATGACCGAACAGACTTCATCTATACGACTGAAGATGGTAAGTGGAACGCCATTCTTGAGGACATTCAGAATGCTTACAAAGATGGCAGGCCTGTCCTTGTAGGAACCGCGTCCATTGAAAGCTCTGAAGTGCTGGATGGGATTCTCAAGCGAAATGGCGTACCCCACCAGGTGTTGAACGCCAAGAATCATGAACAGGAAGCGCACATTGTGGCTCAGGCAGGCCGAGTGGGCTCCGTTACCGTTGCAACAAACATGGCAGGCCGTGGAACGGACATCATCCTTGGTGGAAACCAGGAGATGATTGTTGCCGAAGAGCTTCGCAGGAAGGGCCATGCCACCCCGGAAGATGCTCCCCAAGAGGTCATTGATGCCGTCAAGGCCACCGTGCAGCAGCAGTGGCAGGAGGAGCACCAGCAGATCATCGATATGGGTGGGTTGTACGTCATCGGCACGGAAAAGAATGAT
>CAUZTE010000052.1:0-7893 GCA_963582565.1 Dehalococcoidia bacterium
TCTGAGTGGGTTGCAGCGCATCGCCACCCAGCATGTTCCCTGACTTCTGCCGGGTGTCAGAGTAGCTGACCCACTCACCCATGATGGGCTCCATTTCCTCTGGCGTTCTTCCCTCCATTACCTGCTCGTTGTCGTAAATCAACAAAAGATATCGCATATCTGCCTCCGTGTATTGTTTTCAGCCCGTCCTTTGACCGGCTCTATGAATACGACGAATGACCGTCAGGGATTTCGACATCGTACGTCCATGAGAAAGGAAATGGGGTGACAGTTGGGAAAGAGGACAATGAGGACTCAGTTCGCGCTGAACCGCTGCGAAGGCCCTTCACGACGCACCCGACGGCGAACGTGCTCTATCGTCAGATCCAGTATCTCCACCTCTGCGATCAGGCGCTCCTCTGAGGTGTCCATCTCCAACAGGCCCTGCTTCACCATCATGCTGGCTTCCAGACTCTGGGCCACCAGGTAAGAGAGTTCAGCCGCCTCATCCGGAACCTTGACCTCACGCATCCACTCGTTGCTCATGCCTGCCACGAGTCGAGCGTAGTCAATGTACTTTTCCCGTAATTCGAGGGCAGCCTGGGAGATACTGGGCTCCTCCGGCTCCAGAAGTTCCACCCGGGCGATGATGTAGGGCCGCTGCTGGATGATGTTCAACGTGCGAAACCGCTCCTGCCCCTGTGCTACAAGGATGATCCGACCGTCCGGTGAGTCCTCACGTTGCATTACCTGGGCCATGGTGCCGATATCGTAGGGCGTGGCAGGCTCACCCACCTCTTTGCCCTCTTTGATCAGGACAACGCCGAATTTTGAATCGTCATTGGTGATGTCCGCCATCATCTGCACGTATCGGTCCTCAAATATCTGCAGCGGGAGGTTCATACCGGGGAAGAGCACAGTCCCACCAAGGGGGAAGAGGGGGAGTTCACGTTCAATGTTCGGCATCGCGTCCTATCTATGCGTCTGGGCTTTTGAAGATGCGCCAGAGTATACGCGATAGACGTGGTTGGCACCAGCAGGATGAGGCTACGAGGGCTGGTCAGCAGGTTTGAAGCGGTACCCTACGTTCCACACGGTCTCAATGAAGACGTGGTTGGCGTCCTCCACCTTGCTGCGGAGTCGTCGGACATGGACATCCACAGTGCGTGTGCCGCCGAAGTACTCGTAGCCCCACACGCGGGAGAGCAGCTCCTCTCGGGAGAAGACGCGCCCGGGATTAGAGGCCAGAAGTCTTAGCAATTCATACTCCTTGAAGGTGAGGAGCACTTTATGGCCGGAGACGGTCACTTCATACCGAGATTGATCAATGACTAGGTCATCGATATGGATGGTCTCAGCCCCCTCGCGACCACGCAGTCGACGCAGGAGCTGTTGTACACGCAGCATAAGTTCTGTTGGGTTGGGCGGTTTTAGCGCGAAGTCATCGGCGCTGCGAGAGAGGTCGTAGGTGTCCAATTCCCGCTGGGTGACCAATGCCATCACTGGCAGATGGAGGTCTCTACAGCATTGCAGAGCCTCTTCCGCCTCACTGAGTGAGAAGCTCCCGGCGTCTAGCAACACGATGTCCGGGGTTTGCTCCACCGTCAGGGACGGTAGTTGGCTGGAATCGGTCATGGTTGATGTGGTGAACCCCCCCTTTGGGAAGCACAGCATCAGCGTCTCCGCTGCGCGGTCATCTCGACTCACCATCAGGACTGTGGGCACAGAAAATAACTCCAGAATCGGTTTCCGTAGAAGCAACAAGTATAGCATGGTGGTATTCGCATCCACCCATGACTCTATTCGGAATCTTGACAAGCCGTGAAAAACAGTCCTAGACTGAATGCAACATTTACATAAAGGGCGACGGTCTGGAGTAGTACGTCCCAAGCGGAGCCACAGAGAGTCGGGAACGGTGGAAACCGACGCTAGCGCAGGGGTTGAATGGACCAGGCAGGGCATCCCGACACATCGAGGAAAGCTCAACGTCACCGGCGGTAGGACACCGCTTCAATGTCCCGGCAGAGAAGACGTCACCGGAAACGGGGCGCACTGCTGAAGAGATTTTGCTGCAGGCTTATTCATTGGAGCAGTGCAGCAAAAACAAGGGTGGCACCGCGGAGTGACCCCGCCCCTTGCATGGGACGGGGTTTTTTTATTGCCTGAAATTAGCGGTTGAGGATGATGATGTACACACCAACACTGGAACAGGTCAAGGAGCTGGCGGCAGAGGGTAACCTCATCCCCGTCTATCAGGAGATCAACGCAGACCTTGATACGCCGGTCACTGCCTATATGAAGGTGGCCAAAGGCCCCTACTCCTTCCTCTTGGAAAGCATCGAGGGGGGTGAGAGGCTGGCACGCTACAGCTTCATCGGCACGGAGCCGTCCAAGGTGATACGCACCGGCCCTGGGCAGCCCGACGGCGCCGTCGATCCCCTTGGGTTAGTGGAGAAGGCGCTGGGCAAGTTCAAGTCGGTGTCGGTCCCAGGCCTCCCTCGGTTCAACGGCGGGCAGGTTGGCTTCCTCTCCTACGACGCCGTCCACTACTTCGAGCCGCGAGTGCCCGCCCCTGCCAGCAACCCGTTAGACCTACCGGAGGCGGCGTTCATGCTGGCAGACACTCTGTTGGTCTTTGATCACCTTCGGCAAAAAATACAGGTGGTCAGCCACGTCCACGTCCGGGGCGACATCGAAGCTGCGTACAACAAGGCGACCAAGCGTATCGACAAGCTGGTGAAGCGACTGGAACGACCGCTGAAGCGGCCCAAACGTGGCTCTGGGGGGACTAAAGCCGAGGCCGAAGTCGCTGATGCCAAGGTAACTGTGCCGTACACCTCCAACCGTACCTATGAGGAGTACGACGAGATCGTTCGGAAGTCGCGCGAGTACATCATCGCCGGGGACATCATCCAGGTGGTGCCATCCCAGCGGTTGGCCCGACCAACGGAGGCCTCGCCCCTTGATTTGTACCGTGCACTGCGGGGGAGCAACCCATCGCCGTACATGTTCTTCCTGGAACTGGACGATTTCCAAATCATTGGGGCATCGCCGGAACTGCTGGTCCGCGTGGAGGACGGGTTAGTGCTGAACTTTCCTCTAGCGGGCACTCGACCTCGCGGCAAGACGCCGGAGCAAGACGAAGCGTTGGCGGAGGAGCTGAAGAACAACGAGAAGGAAAAGGCCGAGCACATCATGCTGGTGGACCTTGGCCGCAACGACGTTGGACGCGTCTGCATACCCGGCTCGGTGGAGGTCACCGACCTCATGCGCATCGTGAAGTACTCCCATGTCATGCATCTGGAATCGGAGGTACACGGCCAACTTCGGCCCGACCGCACCATCTACGACGCCCTGCGCTCGTGTCTGCCTGCTGGGACGCTGTCCGGCGCGCCCAAAGTACGGGCGATGGAGATCATCGCTGAACTTGAAGGCGAGGCCCGAGGCGCGTACGGCGGGGCGGTGGGCTACTTCAGCTTCTCAGGCAACATGGACACGGCAATCACTATCCGCACCATGATCCTCAAGGACGGGGTGGCGTACATCCAGGCTGGCGGCGGCATTGTGTACGACAGTGAGCCGGAGGCGGAGTACCAGGAAACGTTCCAGAAGGCGGGAGCGCTGCTGAACGCTATCAACCTCGCCGAATCCCAGGGCTAACCAGGGCGTGCCCTGGACCCAAGTGCCTGACGGTTACCAAAGGGAGATTCATGGAGAGCGAGACACGAAGCACAGCTAAAAGGAGGCCAGAGGGAACTATTCCCTCTGGCAAGGAGTTTGGGGGATGTGCCCCCATTACCAAACTAGCTTCCCCCTTTCCCTTGGCAAGGGAGAGGGGGACTGAGGGGGTGAGGGTTTGATCCTACTGATAGACAACTACGATAGCTTTACGTACAACCTGTACCAGTATCTGTGTGAGCTTGGTGCAGAGGTGCAGGTGGAGCGCAACGACCAGATCACTATGGATGAGATTGAAAAGCTGAAGCCTGAGCGCATCGTTGTTTCGCCCGGGCCGTGCACGCCCAAGGAGGCAGGCATATCCGTAGAGGCCATCCTGCGCTTCGGGCCACGGATGCCCGTGCTGGGCGTCTGTTTGGGGCATCAGTGCATCGGCGAGGCCTTCGGCGGCACGGTCGGCGGCGCTGGCGAGATCGTCCACGGCAAGACATCGCCCATCAACCACAACGGCGCAGGCGTGCTGCAGGGATTGCCTGAACCCTTCGAGGCCATCAGATATCACTCTCTGGTGGTGAATCGGGAGAGCTTGCCGGACGACCTTGAGGTCACTGCGTGGACCGACAACGGCCTCATCATGGCGTTGAAGCACAAGGAATACCCGATAGAAGGCGTCCAATTCCATCCGGAGTCCATCATGACAAGCGCAGGCAAAGACCTTCTCAAGAATTTTCTGGCGATGTAGGCTAACCCAGACTAGAACAGGAGAATCAAATGATTCGTGAAGCAATTGGTGCTGTAGTCGGCGGAGCTTCCTTGACCCTGGAAGAAGCTGCAGGCGTCATGGAAGAGATCATGTCAGGCGAGGCGACTCCGGCTCAAATCGGGGCGTATGTCACAGCGCTGCGACTCAAGGGTGAGACATCAGAGGAGATCGCCGGGATGGCGCAGGTCATGCGGGCGAACGGCCTCAAAGTGGTGTACCCGGAGCCGCTGGTGGACATCGTAGGGACAGGCGGAGACAGCCTCAACACCTTCAACATCTCAACAGCGTCGGCTCTCGTGCTCGCGGCGGCCGGGGTCAAAGTGGCCAAGCACGGTGCTCGAGCGGCATCTAGTGTTGCTGGCGCTGCAGACGTCCTGGAGGCGTGTGGCATGAAACTGGAGCTAACGCCTGAAGAGGTAGTGCGATGCATCGATGAGGCAGGCATCGGATTTATGTACGCCCCTGCCTTCCATCCTGCCATGCGACACGCAGGCGCACCTCGACGGGAGATAGGCATTCGGACGTTCTTCAACATCCTTGGGCCAATGACCAACCCTGCTGGCGCACAATCGCTGGTAGTTGGCATAGCGGACCCAGCGTTTGGTGAACGGATGGCCCAGGCCTACGGACAGCTTGGCTGCAAGCATGTCTTGATAGTGCACGGCTCCGATGGCGCCGACGAACTGACACTGACTGGCCCATCAGAAATATGGGAGATGAAGGGTGGAGAAGTCAGCCATTACGAGCTCAAGCTGGAAGACGTGGGGCTGGAGCCCTGTGCTCCCGAGGCATTGAAGGGCAGCGTTGCTGAAGAGAACGCGGAGACCATGGAGCGGCTGCTTGATGGGGAGCTAGGTCCGCTGCATCGTGCCGTGGCATTGAACGCCGGTGCAGGGATGTATGTAGCCGGTACGGTAAGCACCCTGAAAGAAGGGGCTGAAGCCGCCCGCAAGGTACTATCGAGCAAAGCGGCGCTGGCAACCCTCAAAAAGCTGGTAGAAGTCAGCAACCAGCAAGGCTGAGCCTTGACCCAAGCTACCTGACGGTTACCCAATGAGAAGCCTGTCATTCTGAGGAGTAGGCGACGAAGAATCCGTTCAGTCCTTCGACAGACTCTCCGACGCAAATAGAGGACTCGGAGTCCATTGTTCCATTTAAATCGGACAGGACGAACGGGATTACAAGGGCGTAAGAGGAAACAATGGCCACAATCCTGGACGAAATAGTAGAAGCAAAGAAGTCGGTGCTTGCACAGGCGAAGCTTGATGCGCCACTGGATGAGCTTCAACGACGTATCGACGAGAGGCCCGCGCCGGTAAGCCTGTCCAACGCGCTGCAGGGTGACGACATCCAGCTTATCGCCGAGGTCAAGAAAGCATCGCCGTCGGCAGGATTGCTACGTATGGATTTCAACCCCTCTGAGTTGGCAGCCACCTACGCAGCCAGCGGCGCGGCAGCAGTGTCATGCCTAACAGACGACCATTTCCAGGGGACGTTGGAGCACCTATCGGAGGTGAAGGTGGCCCTGACTCCCTACGGGGTTCCGGTGTTGCGCAAAGACTTCCTCACAGACCCGTACCAGCTCTTTGAAGCACGGGCGTATGGCGCGGATGCAGCACTGCTCATCGTGGCGTTGCTATCACCTGACGTGCTGAAGGCACTTTTGGACGTGGCAGCGGATCTGCAGCTTGAATGTCTGGTGGAAGTCCACGACGAGGCTGAGCTTGCTACGGCTCTGGACGCTGGGGCGAGGATCATCGGCATCAACAACCGTGACTTGCACACGTTCAAGACGAACCTGGCCGTCACGGAATCCCTTGCCCCCAAAGCCCCCGACGACGTCACCGTGGTCAGCGAAAGCGGCATCAAAGACCGCAACGACATGGTGCGCCTACACAAGCTGGGCGCTGATGCAGGGTTGGTAGGCGAGGCAATCGTAACGCAAGCCGATCCCGGGGCCAAGGTTCGAGAATTGCTCGGCGTGGCAGGAGCATAGCAATGACCATAGTGAAGATCTGCGGAATGCGGGAGCTGTCCCACATGGTCGCAGCCACCAAAGCAGGCGCAGATATGCTGGGCATGGTGTTCGTGCCAACCGTTCGACGTTTCATCGAACCAGTTGCGGCAAAAGAACTGGCCAACTCGTTTCGAGAGCACTCACCTAGCCTGGGTGCAGGGTGTGCCCTGCCCCTGGTGGGGTTGTTTGCCGACCAGCCTGTGGAAGAGGTCAACGAAATCGCAGAACGGGTTGGTCTGGACATGGTGCAGCTTTGCGGCGATGAACAGATCGACTACTGGGGAAAGGTCAACGTACCCATCCTGCGGGTAGTCCACGTGGCGAGTGTGCCCACAGAAAGCCAGACTGCCCGCAACATCGTCATGAAAGACGTACACTTCAGGCTGCAGGAGATCGGCGAATCAGGCCACATCGCGGTGCTCGACAGGAAGTCTGACTCGCAACCCGGCGGCATGGGCGAGACCTTTGATTGGTCTATCGCCCGGGAGATGGCAGACAGAGGGCATCGCTTCCTGCTGGCGGGCGGGCTGACCCCTGAGAACGTCGGAGACGCCATAGAATCCACCCAGCCATACGGCGTGGACGTTTCCAGCGGCGTGGAGACTGATGGAATGAAGGACATCGGGAAAATCCAGGCATTCATTGCAGAAGCAAAAAGGAACTCGCTGGTATGACCAACGTAGAGAATTTGCCCAACGAGCACGGTCGGTTCGGCGCCTTTGGCGGTCGATTCGTACCTGAAACGCTGATGGCAGCCATCGAAGAGCTTCGAGTGGCCTATGAGGCTGCACGAGACGACCCGAGCTTCCAGGCGGAGTTGGAAGGACTGCTGGCGACATACGTCGGGCGTCCTACCCCGCTGACCTTCGCTGCCAACCTCACCAAGCACTTCGGCGGTGCCAAGATATACCTCAAGCGAGAGGATCTGGCGCACACCGGCGCACACAAGATCAACCACGCCATAGGGCAGGCACTGCTGGCCAAACGCATGGGCAAGAACCGCATCATCGCGGAGACAGGCGCGGGGCAGCACGGCGTCGCAACGGCTACGGTATGCGCGTTGCTGGGCATGGAGTGCATCGTCTACATGGGCACGGAGGATATCCGAAGGCAGGAGCCAAACGTCTTCCGGATGAAGCTGATGGGTGCGACCGTAGAGCCGGTCACCAGCGGCTCGCGCACCTTGAAGGACGCCATCAACGAGTGCATGCGCGACTGGGTCACCAACGTCCGCACCACCTTCTACCTGCTGGGTTCTGTGGTTGGGCCTCACCCATACCCGATGATGGTTCGCGACTTCCAATCCGTGGTCGGTCGAGAAACAAAAGAGCAGATACTGCTAGCAGAGGGCCGGTTGCCTGATTACGCCGTGGCCTGTGTTGGCGGCGGTAGCAACGCTATGGGCCTCTTTTATGACTTCATTTCCAACGAGGAAGTGGCCCTCATCGGCGTGGAA
>CAUZTE010000053.1:0-7867 GCA_963582565.1 Dehalococcoidia bacterium
GCGAACAGGTGCACCGTCGGCTTCCGGGAGCTCATCAATCAAAAGAAATGGGTGCCAATATCGACGGAACAAATCCCCCATTGGAGTTCCACGGTCAGTGCTTGTCAGAAACTTCGTCTCTTCAACAGTTAGCATGGTTACCTCCTGTTTTTGTGAGCCTGTTAAGGCCCTATTTTGAATGAATGAACCCGTCGAACCTACAGACAGCTAGGCCGTTGCCGGGGTTAGCTCTCCAAGCATTTGCCCAGCGTTGTGATGGGACATCGTCTCGATCTCTCTCTGCGTGAATCCATTGTCCAGAAGGTTCTCAATAAAGACCCCCATCCCTTCTTCCACCCAGGGAGCGGTGCTCTGTCCCAGGTCAGTTGAAAGGATGGTTGATGAGGGCCCTATCTGACGGATGTTGTCGTACACCGTCTCCCATGACACCTTCTTGGTGTATGGCTGGGTGAAGCACCGTTCAAACATCACATCAAGCCTGGCGAGTTCTCGTTGTTGGTCTAAATCAAGGTAGGTGGCAGGGAATTCAGGATGTGTAATCACCACGCGTTGAACCTTGGCTTCCCTTGCTGCCTTCACTACGGCAACCATTTCTGATGGCGCGATGTGGCCGGTAGCAAGGACCATGTCGTATTCAGCAATGACTTCCATACACTGTCGAGCCGCTTTGGTGACCTTGCCGTCCGAGTCCGTCACTATTACCGGATCCCCGGCCAATCCCTTTTCCCTCATGGCTCTTGCGATGGTCATCCAATAGGGAGGTGGTTTACCGTCAATGTGCTCACCGGTGATGTTCTTGGCCTCGTTCTCTGCATCCACGGTGGGGAACCAAACTACTTTGTTGCCCAGACGCCCTGCCACATCGACAGCCAGCGGGTTCATCCCTCCCATGGAGTTGTTCAATGCCAGACCGCCGAAGGCTTTAATATCAGGAAACATCTTATTGATCAGATTCGCGCGGTCCGCCGTGCAAATGTAGTGGGATTTCAGGACTACACCCGCCATCCCCGCTGCGGTGGCATGTTCCGCCAGCACAATGTCATCGAACTTCCTTGGAAGAACGTCCGGTTCACTGTGGATATGCATGTCATAGGCACCTTTGATGAGTTCCTTCACCATTTCCAGATCGGCCATAGTACCGTCCTCTCTTAACGTGCCCTTGATCGAATGATTCCCATTGATTGGGAATTAGGCATCGGTTGGTTTATTCCCAGGCTCGGTTGTCCACGGTGCCCTCAAAGGTAGCTCCGGGCGTAACCAACTCCGGGTAGCCCAGCATCCAGTTGTACGTATAATCGAAGCGCTCACGTGTGTACGCAACCGGAGGGGCGTATAGCAAACGCCAGGTCTGTAGGTCTTTGGGTTCAAGGAGACCCTTGGCCTCTTCCATGAAGTAATGCGCATACTTGCTGGGGTTATTGTTGATCATCTCCGACGCGGCGGCTTCGGCTCGGAACATTGCGGCAAGAGTAGGGCCGTCAAGCTCGTCTCCGGACGCTTCGCTGCGAGTGGAGTGGCTTTCCATGATGACGCGGAAGCCCTGCTTCTGGGCCACGCTGATCCACGGCTCCATGAATGAACCGGCTGCCACTTCTCCTTTGCCTATGGCTGTTAATCGCTCTTCCATGGTCCCGGCATTGGTGGTCTTGATGTTCTCTTTGGCTACAAATCCTTCCAGCAGCTTCAGGGTTGTGAAGTGCGAGCCGTTGAAGGGACTCACGGCGATTGGCACGTCCCTGAACTGCTCAGGCTCATAGTAGTCACTGTTTGCGGCGGCGATGATGGCGAAACTGGACATCGCTGAGCCCAACGCCACGATTTTGGCTGATCGTTGACCGGCTTCTTCAGCCTCGACAGTGCGTTTCATGATTCCCCACTCGCACATACGGAACTGGTCCACATCGCCCGAGTTATATGCTGACTCCATCGTGCGATCGAATATCACGTCCTTCATTGCTTGACGGTCTGCTCCCACCTGCGCAGTGCCCGGTGTTGTGACGATCTCCACGTCCAGCCCTTGGTCCCGGAACAACCCCTCGTCTCTTGCCACCAGCAGAGCCAGATCGTGGACCGCATTCATCATAGAGACTCGAACATTCTTCAAACCTGCTTCTGTCGTCATTATGCTGCCTTTCCTGTTTTATCTTGTTGTGACGTGTTTGCGTAAAATATATTGCCTATCTATGGGATTATCAATCCACTGGACTCAATCGCTATTCATCCCCAAAACTTCCTATTGGATAATGCCTATCGAATAGGGATTGTTAGCCTGTACGAACACCCCACGGGTCTGCTGGCATTGTTTGACCGCGCTGATCTGCCAGTACCTGTGCCCTGTCAGCGCCCGCCTTGGAACGCTCTAACTGCCAATCGCCAAGTTCGAGACCTAGCCCATCAACCATGCGCACGCGAAAATTAAAGTAGGCGCATACGTGGGCAATGTCCAAGATATCTCTATCCGACCAACCCACATCCCGAAGGTTTGTAATATCTCCCTCATTCATCATGCTGGGTGCAAGGCTCAGTTTCTCCGCATACTCCAGCATCGCGTAGTCAGGTTTAGAAAGGTCTGCTTTTCTCCAGTCGTCTTTCACCTGCTCTGTTACGAGATCGTCGCCACCCTCTTGTCGCAGAAACTCTGCGTGAGCAACCGTTCAGAAACGACAGTTCAACGTGGCGGAGGTCACAGTAGCAATCATCTCTCGCTGTGCCGTGGACAGTCGAGACTCGCCGCGCATGATCTCCCACATGAGTTCGGCCGTGTGCCACATAACTTTGGGGTTCAAACTATGGAGCATTGGCGGTGTAATCGGCGACTCCCCTGGGGCAGACTCTCTGTCCTGATTGATAGCCTCACCAGCTCGCTGCGCTGCGAGCTTGGCGTAAACCTCTTTCAACTCGCCTTCCGATTCCTTGGGGGTGATGACCTTGATCCAAGGCATTTTGTTTCCTTTCTCCCAACGACTCCGCGACTCCGTTGGTTCGCTTCAATCAGGTAACGCGGTTTCTTTAAATGGGCAATAATGCTTCAGTGCGTTGTTCGGGCACATCGATAGTGAAAGCATTCGCGTTGAGGGCCAACATCCGGTAGTACCCGATGTATGTGGTGAACTCTGTCAAACCTTGAAGCCCTACCTGGTCCAGTGCAGCCTGGAAGACTTCCTGGCTTACATGGCTGGTGGTTACAAGCTCCTGACCGAAGTGCACCAGAGGAGCCTCATCCGCAGGCAATGATGGGAGCGCGTTCTTCTCACGCATGGCATCGACCAGATCCCCGCTAAGCCCGGCTTTACGGCCTTCGGTGGCCTGGGCATCCCAGATGTACTGGCAGTCCATTGATCGAGCTGCAATCATCCCCGCCAGCCTTTTGATCTTTTCCGGTAGTGCATCGGACGCACCCAGATACTCCGATAGCCGATTAGATCGCAGTGCCATCTCAGGGCTGTTGATGAGGACGGACGAAGGGCCAATCGTCGGAGGTCGTCCACGAATCGAAGTAATCTCATCGTAGGCGGCTTTGTGCTCATCGGCCACCAGATCACGGGTTATGACAGGGACCCTTCTGGGCATAGCTTCCTAACCTCCGGCGTGTTGGTTACTAGTAGTGAAGTGGTCGATCCTTACTCCCAGGCGCGGTTATCTACCGCTGCCTCGTAGGTGGCGCCTTCCGGTATAAGGTCCGGGAATCCCAGCATCCATTGATACGTGCGAGCGAAACGCGCTCGCGTGTAAGGCGCAGGAGCGACATATAACAGACGCCAAGTCTGAAGTTCATCAGGGGTGAGTAAACCGCCTGTCTCATCACTCATATAGTGGGTGTACTTCGCCGGGTTGGCGGTAATGAGTTCGGCAGCCTTGGCTTGAGCACGGAAGGTTGCGGCCAGGGTGGGGCCGTCCATTTCATCGCCAGCAGCCTCAATTCGGGTGGAGTGGGCTTCAGTGATGATGCGTAGACCTTGTTTCTGGGCCACGCTGATCCACGGTTCGTTGAAGGTAGCAGCGGCCAACTCGCCTTTGGCGACGGCTTCAAGGCGCTGAGGCATGGTGCCTGCGTTTGTAACCTTGAGCTCGTCTTTCCTGAGGAATCCCTCAAGCATCTTGAGGGTAGTGAAATGGGAACCGTTGTAGATAGTGACGGCTATTTCCGTATCTGCGAGCTGTTCCGGTTCTACGATGCTGCTATTGGCCCCAACCACGATGGCAAATTTAGACATAGCGGCACCAAGGCCTACAATCTTGGCTGGGCGTTGGTCTGACTGCCACCCGTCCACGACCCGTTTGACGATGCCCCATTCACACAGGCGGAACTGATCCATTCCTCCGGAGTTATACAGGGATTCCAACGGACGATCAAAGATGGCAGTGCGAACGTCTTCTTTGGTCGTACCTACTTGTGCTGCACCCGCGGTTTTCACAAGCTCAACGTCAAGCCCCTGCTCAATGAAGAGGCCTTCTTCACTTGCCACCAGAACCGTCAATGAGTGAACCGCGTTACTGACGGAAAGACGCACCTTTTTCAAGGTAGTATCAGTAGTCATTACACCCTCCCCTAAGTGTTGCGAGCTACGCTGGTAATATACTTTGCCTGGTATCTACCCGTACAATTCCCATCAAATATTGATGGATTATGGCCACACAAAGATTTATATATGCGAAATTAGCACTTGCTTCACCCTGCGTCAAGTAGGGCTGGTTGGCCTAAATCTGGAGACGAGAGTCGGGTTCTGTTCCGAGTTGGGCCTTAGCCGTTTGGGGTTGGCCAACGCTGAATTCCAGGACATGAAGATGTAGCTGTCTCTGGAGCAGGAGCTGCGGCACCGGGACATCCTGAAGACGTAGTGTTCGCTGGTGCTCCATAAGGAGTCCTTACTGCCGGGGGTAGTCTTTCTGTCTCTCTGGCGGAGACTGGAGGCCAGCCTCTCGTTGAACCACTATTGGAAAGTCATGTTAGTTGTCCGACAGAATCTCGCGGGGTTCAGTGATTGGATATTAAGGTGGATCAGCGCTGTGGAATCGAGCAATTATGAAAGAGGAAAACTTCATCATGTTAAGAACAATTCTGCGTGGTAAATCAAATGCACGTTAAGCGGCTAAATGTCTATCCGCATCAAGTCGTGGCCAAAGATAACTTCACCTTTGTAGGTAGTAGCAATGGTCTCACGAACCCAATCTTCATCTGGCTCTGGAGGCAGATGGGACAGGATGAGCTTTGGCACCCCTGCGGCATCCGCAATTGGCCCCAACCCATGAGGACATGTGTGGGATTCCATGATGCGACGCCTCAACATAGGCACTTTCTCCATATCAATAAGATGGGGGTCGTTATCACGCCGGGCTTGCGAAAGTTCGTGAACCAGCACGTCCGCCCCTTTGGCTGCGTCGGAGATGGCCTGGCACGGAGTAGTATCGCCGGAAATAACGAGTTTTTTATGATCTCCTTCAAAAACAAATCCTAATGCTGGCTTGACGTAACCGTGCTCAACCTCAATCGTCGTCACTTGCCAGCCGTTTCCTTGGTAGGTATCACCGTGGCCTACCTCAACAACTTCCACATGCATCAAATCTGATCCAACCCGTTCTTCCAGGTGCCTGAGCTTGATATCCACTTCAAACGCGTGAATCAGTCGTTCCACGAAGGCGCTGGTCTCGGCAGGGCCAATGATTTTGATAGGCTTCTTCCTATACATGCGCCATCCTTCGATGAGCAAATGGGCGAGGTCAATAGTGTGGTCTGAATGCATGTGGGTCACAAATAAAACGTCTATGTTCTGAGCACCCGTCCCTGCTTCGAGTAATCGCCTACAGATGCCGCTTCCACAATCTACTAGCACCGAAGCATCGCCGATTTCAATGAGCTGGCTTGGTCCAGCTCGGACTGAACTCGGATTCGGAGTACCCGTACCAAGCAACGTCAGTTCCAATGGATCGCCTCCCCTTACTGCATTGAAATTATGGTACCACTCACAGAAGCCCCATGTGATTGGTCTCAATCTGATATCTCCGTAAAAGAGTATTGGTTCATTCGAATTAGTGGATCCATCATAACGGCTAATATATTCAAGTCTCCCTGCTAACTGATCTTTGCTTGAGTTAGATTCGGTGACCGTGCCTTGACGCCTACTACGGATTCTGACATCATCTGTGCGAATTAGGAGCGAAAATTATGTTTGTTCTTATTCAGCAGTTTCGATTTACAACATGGGGAGGGTGTAATGACAAGCAAATGGATATTGACCCGTATTGGCGTGTTGCTTTCGCTGGTGTTGCTTCTGGCGGTAGTAGCAGCATGTAGTAGTGATGGCGACGATGATGGGGATTCTGGAGCGCCAGCACCAGCGACCTCAGTAGCTGCTGCGCCAGCACCAACATCCGCACCAGCGGCTACTGCGCCAGCACCAACATCCGCACCAGCGGCTACTGCAGTACCCGTGGTAGGTCCACCCAAGGTGAATCGACTACGGATCGGCATTGCACCCTTTAGCCAGGAGTCCAATGTTCGTCGCATCGTAGGTCAGACCAACGCCGTGCAGTTCGATATCTTGGACGAACACCTCATCGGCCTGGACGAGACAAATGGACAGCAGATTCCAGAGTTGGCTAAAGAGTGGAGCTTGGAATCTGGACCCGCATATCGTTTCAAGCTTCAGGAAGGTGTCCAATTTCACGGTGATTGGGGTGAGATGACCGCAGATGACGTTGTCTTCACCGTTGAAGAGTATATGAAAGAGGATGCCATCGGTGGCGTACGCGCCCCGTTGGTTCGGGCGCTAAACCGGTTTGAAATCGTCAACGACCACGAAGTCGTGTTCCACATGAATCTCTTTGATGCAGACTTCCTCAACATCTTTGCCCGGCAGCAACCCATCGCAGGTATCACCAGTAAGAAGCACGCTGAGTCATTGGGCGGAGACCCGACGTTTGCTCAGGAACCCCTGGCTGCTACGGGCCCCTATCAGTTTTCCGAGCGAAGCCAGACCGAGTTCATCCGCTACGAAAGAGTCCCCTATGACCACTGGAGTAAGCAGGGTGACTTCCCGGAGATTGAGATCACGTACATGGGCGAGGCGTCCACTCGGTTGGCAGCGCTCCTGACGGATGAGATACATATCACGAACATCCCGGACGATCAGTTGACCATTGCAATCAATGAAGGCATGCGGGTCATTCAGGGGACTGCTACCTTGCGTCGAGCATTCTTCCGCTTGCAGTGCTGCTACGTAGATCCGGAGACCAAGGCATATCCGATGCACCCTGACTCTCCTATGCAAGACATCAGGGTGCGACAGGCCTTGAACAAAGCGGTCAACAGAGACGAGTTGAACGAGGCACTGTTCGCCGGCAAGGGAGAGGTCATGATCCTCAACAACTTCCACCCAACGCTGGTAGCCGGGTGGGATCCCAGCTGGGCGACCAGGTTTGACGATGCATACGGGTATGACCCAGCTGCTGCCACGGCTCTGCTTGCAGCGGCCGGTTACAACTCCGGCAACCCACTGGAAACCAACGTTCACGTGTTCAAAGACGCTAGCCTCCCAGGAGCCGATGACATTGCCGAGTCTGTGGCTGCATATTTCGGGGACATCGGAGTGAAAGTAAATCTGATAACAGACGACAGTGCTACGCGCCGCGCCAAGAGCAGGAACCAGAGCTATACCAATCACCTGTCAATCTCTGACACCAGTGCTGCTCAGTTCACTGGACTGAGTGTGTACGCCACCAACACATCCTTCTCTCGAGGGTCTACGACCCCTGAGGCAGATGCGAAGTTCCTTGAGGTGCGGGCTGCATCCACTGAGGCGGATCAAGACCGACTACTGAGAGAGCTGGGCAACATCATTTATGACAGCTTCACAGACTTCCCATTGTT
>CAUZTE010000054.1:0-7774 GCA_963582565.1 Dehalococcoidia bacterium
GCCTAGAAGAAGGCCAGAGTCTGTCAGGTCATAGACGAAGAAACCCCTGGCAAAGGTCTGCATCTGCATGGCGCCCATGGTGAGGAGGGAGCCGATCCAGAGGAAGCGGAACTCTATGTTGGCTAGAGAGCTGAACGTGCGCTTGAAGTAAGAGCTCTCAACCTCTTCGCTGTCGGCATAGGACGCATTATCGGCAGAGGATGGGTGAACGCCTACACCGCCACCGGTTTGGGTAGACGGTTCAGGGCGCGCCGCGTTGGTAGGTTCGTTCTCGTTCATAGACTCCATGACGTTAGGCGAAGGTTGAAGTGACTGTTCAGAGACCGTGGGGGCTAAACCAAGAAGAGTGCCCTTGACCCCTCACTTAAGCATACATGAAGATGGGAATCCCAACAAACACGCGCTATCGTTTTTGAGGCCAGGCTCGGAGGCCAAAGGAAGAGAACACTGCCAGCACTGCTGCTACGAACGACACCTTGAACACGATGCCGATGTCTCCAACTTCGCCGATTTCCTGGCCTATCAGCCCTGCAATGATGGCGGAGCCTAGAATGCTGCCCAGATATCTACTAGTTGAATAGACCCCGGAAGCAGCACCAATCTGATTATCTTCTACAGACTCCACAGATGTCGTTTGCAGGCCGGTCATTGCGAGCCCAAGGCCAATGCCGATCAGGATGAGGCCGAGAACCAACGCTGACACAGAGATATCTGCACCGATAAAGGCCATAGGTGCAGCGGCGATTGCAGTGATGACCATCCCGATAGTCGTTGGAAGTCGCCTGCCGTTGCGGTCAAGCATGCGTCCGGCTACTACGGACATGACAATCATCCCAAAGGTCATTGATGTGAGGACAAGGCCCGTTTTCAATGCTGAGGAGCCGTCTCGCGCTGCCAAGAATAACGGAACCGCAATGAGAAGGGAGTACATGGAGAGATTGGTGAGCGCTATGCCCAGGCTTGATGCGGTGAATGATTTGCTGCGAAAGATGCGGGGTTGGAAGACAGGGTCCGGGTGCCTTGACTCTCTCCAGCCGAACCCCAAGATAACCAGAGCAATAGCGGGGGCACCCGCCGCCAACACCAACGTATCTCCCCCTTGGGCCATGTACAGGAGCATTGAGACCAATGCAACCAGGATTGCAGGAAGCCCCAGTGCTCCGATAACGTCGAACTGACCGAAGGAGCCAAGCCTCTGCGGCTTGGGAAGGTTGCTCCAACCGATGGCGAATGCTGGCACGATGACGATGACGCTGAAGAAGAAGACTGCACGCCAACCTGCAATTTCGGTCAGAATTCCACCGATGGGTGGCCCAAGCCCCGCAGCAACGCCAATGACCGCGCCGAGTATACCAAAGGCCATTCCACGTCTGGCCTCTGGTACTGATTCTCTGATGAGTGCCCCGGTGTTGGGTGTGATGAGGGCGCCGGAAACACCCTGCATGATGCGAAAGGCCATGAGGGTGGCAAGGTTTGGCGCAAAACCCGCCGCAATGGAAGAGGCTCCGAACATGATGAGCCCCACCAACACTACATTCCTGCGACCGAACCTATCGCCGATCTTGCCGCCGAGGGACAGGAGCGATGCCATCGCAATGAGGTAGCCCGTAATCAGCCAACCAGAGGTGGCCAGGCCCACATCAAAGTCTTCAATGATGCTTGGTAGCGCCACAGCCAGCATGGTGGAGTTGAGGGGAACCAGCATAGTGGCAAGGGCTGCAGTGAGGATTACCTTGCCTTCAGATTTTTTTGTGGAGCCTTGCGCCGCGCCAGTCATACCGTTTGTAGTACCGTCAGAGTTCAAGGGTGGGACTCCCATAGTGATAGGTCTATGCCATTTGGCGATATCGTAGTCACGCTATTGTACGGCATAATCAGCCGCTCGTCAGAGAGTTAGAGTCGCCATCCCTGAATCAGGTGTGCGCGAATATGGATTTCCGCATTGCGCGTTGATACCATGCCCTCCGTGGTCGCCACGCTCATCGGCACCAACGCGCTGAAGGACGGCATGACAGTGACCGTAGACGGTGCCCAGGGCGTTGTACGCATCGACAAGCGCTAGGCGGTGCACCGCTTCTGCTGCCACCGGAGTGATTGAGAATGACAGGACGCTACAGGTAACAAGCGTCCTCAACAAAGAGAGTTGTTTGGAATGGCAGAACTTGGTTACACAGTCCACCTGGCGGAAAGCCCGAACGAGTCGATTATCGGTGGCAAGGGGGCCAGCCTGGCACGCATGATTGCCAGCGGTTTCCCTGTGCCGCCCGCGTTCACTGTGACCACTGATGCTTACACCCTGTTCATGGAAGAACACAACCTGGCCGACCCAATCGGCGAGGTGCTGCGCGACTTCGATCCAATGAACTTCGCCGACATGGAGACGCGGGCCCAGCAGATTCAAGGCTTGGTCAACGGAGCGTCCATACCCTCCGGCGTGCAGGAGCACATCCTGGAATCGTACAGCGGGCTTCAGGCGGCACGTGTCGGCGATAGCCAACTTCAGGCGGTGTCCGTGCGGTCATCGGCCACGGCAGAGGACTCGGCGGGGGCCAGCTTTGCCGGCCAGCATGACACGTACCTGAACGTCATGGACGCTGAGGCGGTCTTGGACTCCGTGCGACGGTGCTGGGCATCCCTGTGGAGCTCCCATGCCATCCACTACCGACAGCAGAAGGGCTTTGACCACTTCAACGTGCTCATGGCTGTGGTGGTTCAGGAGATGATCAACTCTGTGTCATCGGGCGTCATGTTCACCATGAACCCGGTGACCGGCGACCATTCAGAGATCATGATTAACTCCGCATGGGGGCTTGGCGAGGCCGTGGTCTCCGGGTTGGTCACGCCGGACAACATCCTTGTGGCCAAGGAGACCGGCGTGGTGAAAGACACGATGATCGCCGCTCAAACGGTCATGATTGCGATACAACCCGGCGGTGGAACAGCGCAGGTGCCCGTTCCCGCGAATCGAGTGAATGCCTGCTCCCTTACTGAGCTTGAGATTGCCGAGCTGGTGAAGCTTGGCCTGACTCTTGAGCAGCACTACGGTGCTCCGGTAGACGTTGAGTGGTGCTTCACAGACGGTCAGGTCAAACTCCTCCAAAGTAGGCCTATCACCACCCTCTAGGTGCGCTTCAAATCCCCCCACGCCACAATTTCTCTAGCTCGCTACGCTCGACAACCACTCAGCCACCACTGGCAACACCAGGCTTCTACATATACAGAACCCACGCGGGCTACCCCGCGTGGGTTCTCATTAATGACGAATACTACTATGCCGTAGGACAATGTCCTCATGCACAAATGGCCCTAAGGGCCTAGCCGCCGGCTTCCATCTCTATCATTGGTCGGCGGGTGGTGAAACGCTGGCTCTTTACTTCAGCAACGGCCTTATCAAGGGGAACGTCTGAAGGGAAGAACTGACGGACAGTCTTGACCTTATAGGCTTCGGGCGCCCATGGCTCTGTGGGCTCTGTGCCTTCCATCAGCCTTCGGGCCGTGCGGATCAACCGCTGACGAACGCGGATAATGCCCTCGTCCGATGTCAGCAAGTGCTCCTGGGTGCGGTCTGCAATGGGGCCCCACTGGTCCTCCATCATCGCAATGTCCTGGAGCGGGAAGTTCTTGATGCCTGTGAATGAGTAGTTCTTCTGAGCAACACGATCGACCTTGTAGTCGTTTGCCATGTTCTCTATGGGCAGGAACGTACCGGGGATCAGTTCCGGGTGGGTGTAATTGCCGTACTTGTACTCTTTGATCTCATAGTCAGGAATGGGCTCAAAGCTCCAGCGGAAGCGGAAGAACATGGTGTTCTCATCGTCGATGGGAATGCGCATGTTGCTGGAGAAGATGCCCGGGCCTGCGATGCCCGCTGTGCAGAAAATGGGCATCATCCAGTGACCCAGACCCACAAGCTGTCCGTTGGAGAGTTGGGACTTGGAAACCATCTCAAGTCCTGCGTCCGTGTCCTCAATGTCCACGTAACGGGGCATGGGGTCTTCAAAGGTGTTGCCAACCTGGCCAACGAGTACTGCCTGGTTGGATGTGTTATCGTCTAGGGTGGAGTGCAGGTAGCCAGCGTGGCTGGGATCGTAGTCGCCCTCCATGCCCTGCAGGTAGTTGCACTTCAAGACGAACTTCATGACATAGGTGTTCTCTGCTGGCATGTCCATGAAATCGAACGCGGGCAGCGGTGGCTGTTTGTCCTTGGGCCCCATATATGCCCAGACCATGCCGGCCTTTCCAACTGCTGGGTAGGATGCGATGGTGACCTTGTCCTTGTAGGTCTCGCCTTCCGGACTGTTGGGCAGATCCACGCATTTGCCATCTACATCGAACTTCCATCCGTGGTAGACGCAACGTATTCCACATTCCTCGTTACGACCGAAGAACATCGGAGCGCCGCGGTGCGGGCAGTAGGCGTCAATGATGCCGACTTTCCCATCAGAGTCTTTGAATGCGATAAGCGACTCGCCCAAGATCTGGAGTCGCACCGGTGTGCTGTCGGCGCCGGGTACTTCCTTTGACAGCATGACGGGAAGCCAGAACCGCCGGAACAGTTCGCCCATCGGCGTGCCTGGGCCGACCTGAGTAATCATCTCGTTATCTTCTTTGGTAAGCATGCCCTCTCCTTCAGTGGGTTTTCCCCTGTGGCACTTCACCGCGTTTTACGGGGTGGGCACCGTCTTAGGCGACTAACAGGGACAGATTACCATAAGGAATATCATGCGCAGAGAAAGAGCAATAGGGCCAAAAGACCTTAATTAATGGCGAAAAGGCCTACTAACGAAGAGTAACGTTGACTCCCTAAAGACGCACTGCTATGTTCAGTGATATTCCACCAAGGAGACCAGATATGACCATCACCGTTCGCCAGGGAACCGCTGCAGATGTGGAGGCCTGTGGGGCCATCATCTACGAGGCCTTCAAATCCATAGCTGACCAGCACAACATGGTTCCAGACATCCCTGAACCCCAGGTTGGGTCAGGCCTGTTGTCCATGCTCGTTTCCAGCCCTAAAGCGCATTTGCTGGTGGCTGAAATAGATGGCCGACTCGTAGGCAGTGCCGGTATGGACGAACGGAGTGCCATCGTAGGTGTTGGCCCGGTTACTGTCGATCCGAACGAGCAGAACAGCGGCGTCGGTCGAGAGCTTATGAACGCCGTGGTCGCAAGAGCGCAACAGACAGGAGCCCCCGGTCTCAGGCTCATGCAGGACTCGTACCACACCCGGTCCCTGGTGTTGTATACCAAGGTGGGATTCATCGTGCGAGAGCCGGTTGCGGTCATGCAGGGCGAGCCCGTCAACGTCAAAATTCCAGGCTGCACGGTTCGTGCAGGAACGGATGCTGATGTAGACGCGTGTAACGTGCTCTGTGCCTCAACCCATGGCGTACATCGTGGCGGCGAGGTGCAGGACGCGGCCGGCCAAGGTCGACTTCTGGTGGTGGAACGTAGCGGGCGCATCACCGGGTACACCACTACTGTGGGGTTTTTCGGCCACTCTATCGGCGAGAGCAACGACGACCTCAAAGCCCTCATCGGCGGGGTCAAAGAGTACCCTGGCCCCGGTTTCCATGTGCCGTCACAGAACACAGCGCTCCTGCAATGGTGCCTGGACAACGGCCTTCGGATGAACAAGGCGATGACGCTTATGACAATCGGCCTGTACAACGAACCCAAAGGTTCCTACATGCCATCGATAAACTACTAGACTACCTGCGTGTACACGTCCACCAGGGCCACGCGACCGGCCTTGACCTCTTTCAGGGCGCGTTCAAGAGCCGGTTTCAAGTCTTCCGACTTCTCTATGGGCCCTTCCGCCCATGCACCGAACGAGCGGGCCAGCCCAACAAAGTCCACGTTCGGGTCATCGATGTCGATGCCGATAGTGCGACGCTCCATCGGCCGGTCCCGCACCTGCGCCATAGACCCCTGGTGGCCCAAGTCGTTGCCGTACGTGCGGTTGTTGTACATGACGATGAGCAGCGGAATGCGGTGATGCACAGCCGTCCACAGTGCCGCGGGGGTGAACAGCATGTCACCGTCAGACTGGATGTTGATGGTCAACCGACCCTTATCGCGGTTGGCCAACGCAACGCCTATAGCGTGGCCAAGCCCTTCGCCCAGCCCGCCGCCGCCTCGCGCGCTGACGTCCTGATACGGGTGCTTGATGTCCCAGAGTCGCTGTATCCAGCCCCGCAGGTCGCCGTTGCCAACCACCCAGTCTTCGTCCTTGACCACCTCCCAGATTTCCTGAGCAATTGTCGATAAGGCCAGAGGGTGTTCACTTGCCTGGGCCTTGGCGGTAGCCCGATTTTTGGCCAGTGCAGCTTCCTGGAGCCCCTTGATGCGCCCGCCTCGTTCAGCGATCTCAGCCGTGGAGCCGGTGGCGTCATCCAACCTGCGCTGCACGATGTCCGCCAGGGCGGGAACCGCCATCGATGTCTCAGCTGCGATGGAGATGTCGGTGGGGTACAGGTGGCCGTGGTCGTCGGCCCAGCTCTTCGTCAGGAGTTGGCGAAGCGATATGTCTATGAGTTTGGCGTCTGGCCTGATGATATCTGTAGCAATGCGCGTAGCCCTGTCCAGACTGGTGAACTCTTGCTGAAGGTCATACACGTCCAGCGCCAGGATCACGTCCGCCTCTGCTAGCAACTCGTCTTTGGACTCCGCAGCGTACAGCGGGTGACGTGTTGGAAAGTTGAAGAAGTCGCCACCGTTGACTACCGGGATGGAGAGGCTCTCCGCCAGTCGAATCAGGCCTTTGATAGCATCGTCTGACCTACCGAGGAAGTCAGCCATCACCACCGGGTTCTTGGCAGCCATCAACATGGTGGCCACATCATCCAGTGCATTGGCGTCCGCCTGAAGTCGCGTGGGCTTGGGGTAGCGTGAGAAGTCGGGCATCTCGTAGGGCTTTGTCAGCTTTTCTTCCTGCACATCGGCATCGAAGCAGACGTACACCGGCCCCAGCGGCTCCGACGTGACCAGGTTGTATGCGCGTATCAGCGACTCCACAGACGCCTCGACGCTGGCGGGCTGATCGTCCCACTTCACAAAGTTCCTGACCGCCTCGCCCTGCACGTTGGCGGTGTGTATCCAGTCGATCCAGGGGCGGCGATGGTTGGCGTCCACAGGTCCCGTTGCTCCCAGCACCAACACCCCGGAACGTCCCATCCACGCGTTGAACATTGCCATGCTTGCGTGGAGCAGCCCCACGATGTCGTGCACGAATGCGGCCATCGGCTTGCCTGCCGCGCGACCGTATCCCTGGGCGATGGCGACAGCTATCTCCTCGTGGTTACACACGATGAACTCAGGCCGTTCGTTTCCAAGGTGGTTCACGATGGAGTCATGGATGCCCCGGAACGTTGCACCGGGGTTCATGGCAATGTACTCGATGCCCAACCCTCTCAGCGTATCCACGATGACGTCAGAGCCGTATTCCTGCGGGGCAAGGCCGTTAGCCTTGGGGTCTGTGGTCATGGGTGCCTCCTAAACCTAACGAAATGCTGGAATGACCTTCTCGCAGAAGAGCCTCAATGACCGGTCGATGCGCTCCGGTGGTATCTGCTCTCCCGCGTTGAACTCGGCCACCACCTCAGTGACGTGCAGCGCCTCCTGCAACTCCTTGAGCTGTTCAATAACCATCTCCGGTGTGCCGACGATGACCTTTTCGCGTCGCACGTCATCCCAGGTGATGGATTCCAGGCTCTTTAACCGCTCCGCCCGGACTTTGGCGTCTGCGGCGCTTAGCTCTGAAGTCGGTCCGGTG
>CAUZTE010000055.1:0-7666 GCA_963582565.1 Dehalococcoidia bacterium
AGTTTGCGAAGAAACCACCCATGCTCAACGTCGCCAGGCTAAACGATATCGCCAGAAGCCAGAACGTCGGCGTCCGTGCGGCCTCTCGCCGGGTGAAACTCACCTCAGCGGCGGGCGCGGGCTTTGGCGTGTCGTCAGCGGGCGGCCGCGACTCTTCGCCGTCCGGCAGCAGGCCCATATCCTCAGGTCGGGTCTTTATCAAAAAGGACAGGGGAACCAGCACAGCCAACGTCACCAGGCCGAGGACCAACCAACCATCGCGCCAGCCCACGGCGGAGACGACGGCCTGGACCGATATGGGGAACAGCAACGGCCCCATAGCCGTCCCGATAGATGCGAGCCCCATTGCCCTTCCACGCTTGCGGATAAACCATTTCGGGACAATGGCCACGGTCAGCATCTCGCTCAGCGCCACCATGGAAAGCGCTCCCATGCTGCCGAACACCAGATAGAAGACCCACAGGTCGCTAACGTATTTCAGCAGAACCAGGGAAGTGCCAAGGCTGAGCGCACTCCCAAGCATTAACAATCGCGGGCCGTTCCGGGTGTCCTGCAGGGGGCCTAACACTGGCGCAATCACTCCGGCAACCAGAGCCCGGACGGTGAAGGCGCCAAAAAACGCTGACCAGGACCAACCCGGTTCATCGCCCATGGGTGTAACGAATATACTGGCGCCCCAAACGCTAGCGCCACTGGTGAATGCTCCACCTACGATGGCGATGAAAACGATGGCCCAGCCATAGAAGAAACGCGGGTGACCTTTTGGAGACATCTGTTCAGTAGACTGCACCGTGGCCCCTGGACCGGTAGGCGTCGGCACCACCATCCAAGCCGATGAAATGGTTGTTGTCGGCGGCGATGCCATGGCCCTTACCGCAGAGTCCACTGTGGTCACCTATGAACCCGGCAAGTCATTCTCCTTCACCGTCGTTCCCGCGCTGCCTGAGTGGATAGGCCGAATGCAGTGGTACTTTGATCTGGCTCCGGACGGCTCCGGCACCAAGGTCACCCACCGCGTAGAGGTCGACGGGGGTAACCCCACCCACGAAATGATCATTGGCCTGCGCGACAACTATGAGGAGATCCGTGCTCCTTATGTCCGCGATGGCATGGACAAGACCCTGGTGAACCTGAAGAAGATGGCAGAATAGCCAACCACTAAATCAGGCGCTAACGAAGAGCCCCGGGGGTTATCCTCGGGGCTCTTTCTATTGCAAAGTTTTGGGCTCAAATAGCCATTACTGGACATCACCCATTACACTTGATGCATGGATGACCAGCAGGAGATTGAACCCCTAGGCGTTACCACCGCCAGCGAGACGGGCCGAAGCCTATCCGGTGGCATTGCGTTGTACATCCACATACCCTTCTGTGAAACCAAATGCCCCTACTGTGACTTCAACACCTACGCTGGCATCAACCACCTCATTCCGTCATACATGGATGCCTTGAGCAACGAGCTTCGTGTCTGGGCCAGCGCCCTAGACCACCCGCGAGTCAACACCGTGTTCCTTGGTGGCGGCACCCCCTCGATGTTATCTCCAAAGCAGATGGATTCGCTGATGTCACTGATTCGAACGGAGTTCGCCGTTCAGGCAGATGCCGAGATCAGCGCAGAAGTGAACCCCGATGACGTCACTGTTGCGCGACTGACAGGGTTCCGGGAAGCAGGGTTGAATAGAATCAGCATGGGTGTCCAATCTTTCTTCGACCCGGAACTCCAGCTACTCGGCAGACGCCATGACGTCGACCAAGCTTTGAAGGCGTTCGAATCCATCCAACGCGCCGGCATCACCAACATCAGCATGGATCTGATGTATGGCTTGCCCAACCAGACCATCGACAGTTGGAAGCGGAACATAGAGGGCGTCATCACCTCGGCTCCTCAGCACATCTCCGCTTATGCATTGACGCTGGAGCCGGAGACGCCCATGGCTCAGCACGTTGCCAAGGGCACCCTGCCGGAGCAAGATCCAGACCTGGCCGCTGACATGTATGAGTGGGCCTCCACAGCCCTGGCCACGGCGGGATACCACAACTATGAGATTTCCAACTGGGCATTACCAGGCCGTGAGAGCAAACACAACATCACCTACTGGCACAACCTCCCATACCTCGGTGTTGGGCCCGGCGCACACTCATTCCTTGGTGGCTACAGGTTCGCCAACGGGAAATCACCGGTGACCTACATGGCCAAGGTGAACGCTTGGGGAACGCTCCCTGCCGACCTGGAGACGTTGTTACGAGAAAGTCCCGGTTACGTTGAAGACATCGAGCCGATGGATGCCCAGACGGAGATGGCTGACAGCCTCATCATGGGGCTTCGATTAGCAAAAGGTGTGCGGAACCGCGATTTCCGAGCGCGTTTCGGACTGAACCTCCATGAGGCATACGGCGATGCCATCAAGGAATCCATCTCGCTGGGGTTGCTGAAGTCGAACGGGATGTGGCCTGACGCGACCATCCAGCTCACCGAGCGAGGTAAACTCCTGGCCAACGAGGTCTTCGTTCGCTTCCTCGGCGACTGACCACAGCTGGCCCCTCAAATATTGCTGGTAACCGCTATGACTCCTTGTGCAGTCGTCCTGTCTCGAGGATAATCGCGAAACATCATTCTGAGTCCATCAAATCATCCAGCTAACAGGAGAACCACATGACACGCATCGCAGTTATCGACGATTATCAGGGAGTTGCCCACCGGATGGCCGATTGGGGTTCCCTGCCCGCTGGCACCCAGGTGGATTTCTATCCTGACCACCTTTCAGATCACGATGCCCTAGTTGAGCGGCTGAAGGGCTACGAAATCGTTCAGCTCATGCGTGAACGCACGCCTTTCCAGAAAGAGTTGCTGGACGCGCTTCCAAAGCTGGAGCTTCTCTCAGGAACGGGTCGAGGCCACTACGGCAGCGTGAACATTGACTATGCAGCCGAAAAAGGCATCGTTCTAACTGGCACAGGAGGTTCCAGCGGCAGCGTAGAGGAGCTGGCATGGGGGCTCATCCTAGCTTTGGTGAAGAAGCTGCCTCAGGAAGACCGCATCACCCGTGAGGGGCCGTGGCAGACCCTCATCAGCCCCACGTTGTCCGGGCACACCCTGGGCATCATCGGCCTGGGGAGGCTGGGGAAGCGCATGGCGCAGATTGGCCTGGCCTTCAACATGAACCTGACGGCATGGAGCCCGTGGCTCACGGAGGAACGCGCAACGGAGCAGGGTGCCAAGCGTCTGAACCGGGAGGAGTTCTTCTCCACCGCCGACGTGATCACTGTCCAAATACCCCTCACGGATGAAAGCAGAGGCCTTATCACCGCCGAGGACTTCGCCCGGATGAAGCCGGACTCCTACTTCATCAACACGTCGCGCGGGCCCATCGCCGACGAAGCCGCCCTCATCAAGGTGCTGCAAGAAGGCAAGATCGCCGGGGCCGGGCTGGATGTGTTCGATATTGAGCCGCTACCCGCAGGCCACCCGTTCCTCACGTTGGAGAACACGCTGCTGACGCCGCACATCGGCTTTGTATCGGAAGAGAACTACCAGGCGTTCTACGGCAATGCCCTCGATAACATCAAGGCCTACCTGGCAGGCGAGCCCATCAACATGATCAACCCGGAGGCCATGCAACACCGCCAGGCCTAAGCAGGGCGCGTGTGTCGCTGCGGCAAGGAGACTAAAGGCCGTGTGTCGCTGCGGTTATCGATGGAGCTATCTTCCCACCCAAACAACATCCTGTGTCATTCTGAGTCTCGCGTAGACGACCGAAGAATCCGGATTCTTCGGTCGTCCTCACCTATGAGGATTTCCTCAGAATGACAGTGTAGGTCAGCCGGCAGGTAATATGGGTCCAGGACACGCCCTGGTGGCTTGTCACACGCCATCGCGCAGACTACACTCGACGCACTTTAAAGCGAGTGAGGTCTACTATGCCTACGTTCACCCACGATTACCTACGCAACGCTGCCTTCGAGATATTCAAGGCCGCCGGAACCCCTGACCAGGCTGCCCACGCGGTTGCCGAGGGCCTCGTCAGCTCCAACCTGGCGGGCCACGATTCCCACGGCATCGGCCAGGTGCCGATATACGTCGACCGCATCAAGGCGGGGCACATCGTGCCGGACGCGCCCTTCGAGATTGAAAAAGAAACACGCACAACAGCAGTCATCAACGGCAACTGGGGCTTCGGGTTTGATGTGACCGACCGCGCCACAGACATCCTTATCGAGAAGGCGCTGGAGCAGAACATCGCAGCAGTGACCGTGTATCAGCAAAGCCACATCGGTCGGCTCACGCCCTACGCCGCCAAGTGCGCCGAGCAGGGACTGGCAGCCATCATGTTCACGGACTCTGGTCGTACGGCAAAGGCTGTGGCACCGTTCGGAGGTCGAGGTCGACGCCTTGGCACCAACCCCATCTGCATCTGCGTGCCATCGAACGAGGACGGCCCGGTGTTCATCGATATGGCAAGTAGCGCTGTCGCGGCCAACAAGCTTGCTGTGTATCGTCGTCGCAACGAGCCCGTCCCTGAAGGCTGGATCATCGACAAGGACGGCAACCCGACGACCGACCCGAACGCCTACGCGGATGGTGGCGCGCTACTGCCTGTAGGCGGCGACCTCGGCTACAAGGGCTTCGGCCTCAGCTTCATGGGCGAGATCTTTTCCGGCATCATGACCACCCTAGGCTTTGGGCTGGACCCGGACGCCAAGCACAACGATGGCAGCTTCATTGCCGCGTGGCGCATCGACGCCTTCTCCGATCTGGAATGGTTTAAGCAGCAGGTGAGTGATTTCATCAAGTTCGTGAAGTCGTCGCCGCTGTCAGCCGGAAGCAAAGGCATCTGGTACCCAGGCGAGATGGAGAAGGACATGGAAGCCAAGCTCCGCAAGGACGGCATCGCCGTGGAGGACTCCGTCTGGAAGGACATCACCGGCCTCATTGAGGAGTACGGGATTCAAAGCGCAGTGGGGACGCCGTAGGAAGGGCGAGCCCTGCACCCATATGGCGCGGACGTAACTGGTGAACGGATGGGATGAAACCTCAGGGGCAGGCTAGCCTCCGTGTCGTGGCGCTTGCGAACCTAACTCACCAGCCTGCAATTTCGCGGTCAGTTCCGGGTTGCCTACAGGATCCGGGGCCAGCCACGCATCGTGCCCCCCAAGGCCGTGCTCCAGGTTCCACTCTGTAGCGGTGAACATCTTCCCGGTGACACCCCCACTGGCATCTTGTCCGGCCAGGAACTTGGTGACCGGAACCACGGTGTCAGCCCTGCCAGACAGGTTCCTCGTTGGTGGTAGGCCTTTGGCTTTCCGTTCACCGGAGCGTTCATCGTGGCCCGTAGTCCTGGCACCGGGCGGGAACACTACGTTGGCAGCGATGTTGTGGTCCTTTATCTCATCAGCCAAATATAGCGTCATATTGGTCATAGCCGCTTTGGTAGCCATGTACGGCTGCTCCCTGCTACCCGGCCTCCACTGAGGGTGAGATGGGATGCTTCCAGTAGTGGAGACATTGATGATGCTCCCCCGTTGCTTCTCCATCATGGGCTGGATGAATCGGCGTATCACCTTCAACGCGCCAAAGACATTGACCTGGAATGCCTTCTCCCAATCCGAGTCAACGGTCTCCAAGATAGTGATTCCCAAGGCACCCTCATGTTGCTGATCCCTGGTGCGGAATGCTGCGTTGTTGACCAGCACATCCACCGTCCCGAATCTATCCAGTGTGGCCTGGTACGCCTCATCTAAATCGACATCACTGGTAACGTCGCATTCAAGGGTGAGGATCATCTCGTTGGCGTCCAGTTCTTTCCTGAATTCCTCTTCGCCAACCCACGACTTTTCCAGGGCAACCACCCTCGACCCAGCCTCCATAAAGGCCCGCGTGTATTCAGCCCCCATGCCTCTTGCCGCACCGGTGATGACCACCACCAGACCCTTAATATCCATAGCTCCCATGATGTCCCTCCATGATGGTGCTGTATTGCACGTTTTTCAGCGGGCAGTTCAGATGAACTACCGTTCTACTTCAAGAACTCGCTCTGCCACGCATCGTAGTCGGCGCTGGACAGGGCTTGAGCCATGACCTTGGCTGACGGTGTCCTATCGCTCATACCAGCAGGCTGGCCACCATCGGCGTGGTGCTTCAACGCATCGTAGATACCCTGCACCATCACCTGGAGGGGTAAGTGGCCTTTCAGCGCGATACGGACGCCGTTGGCCGCCAGGAACTCCTGACCTTGTATCTCCGCAGGGGCTGAGCCAAGCATCAGCGGTATTGTCGTGGCGGCACGTATGGCCTGCACATGTTCTTTTGTTGAGAGGCCTGTGAAGAACAGGGCGTCTACGCCCGCCTCCTCGTAGGCTTTGGCGCGAGTCAACACACCATCGATACCCTCGATGCCCATCGCGGCGCACCTGCCGATGACCACGGTTGCCGGGTCGTGCTTGGCGGCCACGGCGGCCTTCATCTTGCCGATAGCCTCCGGTAGCGATATCACCGACGCTCCTTGCTTCTCTCCGAAGGGCGTTGGCAGCACAGTATCCTCTATCGACATGGCGCAGACCTCAGCGGCTTCCAGTTCAGACACCGTCCGCATGACGTTCATGGCGTTGCCGTAGCCGTGGTCCGAGTCCACCATCAGGCTGATGTCGCTGGCGCGGGTAACACGTCGAGCCTGGTCAACGAACTCACTGAGGGTTATCAACGTGATGTCGGGCGCTCCCAGCACCATAGCCGATGCCACGGAGCCAGCGAACATGCCGACCTCGAACCCCAGCGACGTTGCTAGCCGTGACGAGATGGGGTCGAAGATGGATGCTGGTTGAATGCACTCCTTCTTCGTCAGTTGGGCGCGGTATCGCAGTCGTCGATCAGTGGGGTTCATGGTGCTCCTTCAGAGTTTGTAGGTTATTTCGCCAAGCTCGCGCTTGCTGGAGACTGACCTGCGGGTCAGAAAGCCATTCTTCTTCGTCAGAGTATGCTATTTCGCCAAACTGCCGAAGGGCGGTGCGAAGATGACCAGCAGTCTCAGCTCTTCCGTGATGTCGATGAATTTATGGAGGATTGCCCGGTCCACGTAGATGATGGCCCCTTCGTTCACGGGGCGAGTCTCGTCGCCCACCACCCACGTCGCCTTGCCGCTCAGGACGTAGTAGACCTCGTCCTCCGTGTGGGGCTTCTGCATGTCTTCGGCCCCAGCGGGCAGGATGTACAAGCTCATACTCAGGGCGTCCCGGAACATGAACCGCAGCGATCGCTCACCGGAATCGGCATGTTCTTTCAGCAGGTCTTTCAGGTCAAAAACGTCCATTAATCTCCCTATTGATCACAGTCTCTGAGGTCGAGGATGCGCCATGCATCGACGGGTGATTGTCGCGGGAACAGCTCCGGGTGCAGTATCTCGGCCATGATCTCGAGGCCGTCCACAGCGCGAGGGCCAGGTCGACTGAAGTACGCCGTTGCATCGACGCCATACACGTTTCCGTTGCGAACAGCGGTCAACGTGCCCCACTCGGCAGGGAAAGGCGTCATGCGGAACTCAAGCTCCATGGCGTCCAGGTGGTAGCCGCAGGGCATGACCACGATGACCTCAGGGTCAAAGGCAGCGATCTCTTCCCATGTGACGACTCGCGAGGGCACGCCGACATCCACCAGGCACGTTGTTCCACCTGC
>CAUZTE010000056.1:0-7632 GCA_963582565.1 Dehalococcoidia bacterium
TGGGTCGTAGTGGTAGTGCGGTCGCACCCTGAAGCAATCAAACCGGAGCAATTGGACATCCTTGTCACCGACCTGCGTGTGCACTTCGATAGACGGCCCACCGTCGTTGCCGATGTCCCGGGTAGCTACCAGGAATGCCAGGTTGTCAGCATTAATACGTTCCATAACGTCCTCCCCTGTTTCAACTGTTCTGGCTGGTGCCTATGGTCTCACCATCACCGGGCAAAGTCGATGCGCGATTGTTGCTGCATGGCCAACGTCCGCATAGATGTCCTGAACGAGCAGACATTCAATCATATCTTAGATAACCGTCAGGTCATATGGGTCCAGGGCATCGCCCTGGATTGTGGTTTTTTTCACGCCTCTATGCTATATTTTGGCCAATAGGAAAGCGGTGGATTTAGCATGTTGGACGACTACTATCGCCAATACGGACTGGTGCTCCTGCTCATAGGAGCCGCTGTCATCGTGCCGCTGAGCATGATGATGATGTCCCGCATGGCGCAAATGCTCCACATCCGCCCCCATAAACCAAGCCCCGTAAAGTCAGATATCTATGAGTGCGGCATGGAGACCATCGGCGGACGGTGGGTTCAGTTCAACTTCCGCTACTACCTGTTCGCACTCCTCTTTCTTGTATTCGATGTGACGGCCATCTTCATCTACCCCTGGGCCATCACACTCCGTGAACTTGGCGGCGATGCCCTCCTGACCATGCTCGGATTCATTGCCATCCTCGGCGTCGGCTGGGCCTACGCATGGCGGAAGGGCGCGTTCGAATGGAGGTAGGGATGACAGGGGAAGGCGAAACACTTCGAGACACCACCTGGGAGTTGGACCGGGCTGAAGGCCTTACCATTGGCTCCATGAAGTTTACCCACACAGACCAGCTTCCGGATCCCCTCATAGATGTGCCGGACGACCTGAAGCGCAGCGTGATGGTCACCGCCCTTGATGAGATTATTAACTGGGGTCGCAAATCCACGGTCTGGCCCCTCAGCTTCGGACTTGCCTGCTGCGCCTTCGAGATGATGGCCAGCGCTATGGCGCGATGGGATATCGCCCGCTTCGGCATGGAGGTCTTCCGGGCGACACCTCGCCAGGCAGACCTGATGATCGTGGCCGGCACAGTGACCTGGAAGATGGCACCGGCCATTGAACGTATCTATGAACAGATGGCTGAGCCTAAGTGGGTCATCTCCATGGGCGCATGCGCCACGGCAGGCGGCCCCTACTATGAATCGTACAGCGTGGTACCTGGCGTGAACCGCATCATCCCGGTGGATGTGTACGTGCCGGGCTGCCCACCCCGACCGGACGCGTTGCTCTATGGGGTGATGCAGCTCCACGAGAAGATCAAGCAGTACAGCCTTGCGCATCGCCCCGCCGGCTCCTGATGACTACCCAACTCCAGGGCGAGGCAGTGGGCCAGCGTCTTAAGGACGCGTTCCCCGATGCTGTGACTTCCTGGGGTGATGGCGATGTCCGTGTCCAGCCCGACTCTATCTTCGGTATCTGCCAGTTCCTGAAAGACACCCCTGACCTCGATATGGATTACCTCTCGTCGATAACAGGTGTCGACTATGTTGAATCGTTCGAGGTGGTGTATCACCTGACGTCGCTGACCCATAACCACAGCCTGGTGCTGAAGACGACGCTCTACGGTAGGGGCGATGTGGAGCTTCCATCGGTCATCAACGTGTGGAAGGGCGCAGACCTGCAGGAGCGTGAGGTCTGGGACCTCATGGGCATTGGCTTCACTGGCCACCCCAATATGAAACGAATATTGACGTGGGAGGGCTTTCCAGGCCACCCACTTCGCAAAGACCATCTCGGCGGCTAGGCCCGGCAGGGCGAGCCCTGCACCCAGGCTACGGGCTTAATTCGTTTGGGGAGTCCAGAGGGGTTCCCCTCTGGCAAAGGGCTCCAGGGAAGGTGTCCCCGGCAACGAGAAAGCCAACCGGGTAGGTAACCCAAAGTAACGGAGACGTTCGTGGCACTGCCATCAGAGTCCATAACAATCAACCTTGGACCCCAGCACCCCAGCACACATGGGGTGTTTCGGATTCGTGTGACCCTTGATGGTGAGGTCATCCAGGACATTGAGCCCATCTTCGGTTACCTGCATCGTGGTACGGAAAAGCTGGCTGAGGAACGCACCTACACCCAGATCGTGACGCTCACCGACCGCCTCGACTACACCTCATCCATGATCAACAACCAGGCCTACGTCATGGCGACGGAGAAGCTGGCAGGCATTGAAGTCCCTGAGCGTGGCCAGTATCTCCGAGTGCTCACAGCTGAACTTCAACGGGTTGCCAGTCACCTCATGGGCATCGGGTTCTTCCTGCAAGATCTGGGTGCTATGGGTACGCCGCTCATGTACTGCTTCCGCGAGCGTGAGCGCATCCTTGACCTGTTCGAGATGATCTGCGGCGCTCGAGTGACTGTGAGTTACATGCGGCCCGGTGGAGTGACCCAGGAGCCGCCGCCGGAGTTCTGGCCTGCTTTGAAATATTTGTTGTCAGACCTTCCCCATTACATTGATGAACTTGAACGGCTGATCCTGGAGAATGAGATCGTTGTAGCCCGTACCAAAGGAGTCGGTCTACTCTCCAAAGAAATGGCCATCGATAGCTCCATCAGCGGCCCCAACCTCCGTGCGTCCGGCGTGGCCTGGGACCTGCGTAAAGCAGACCCCTACGACGTGTATGACCGGATGGACTTCGATATCCCGGTAGGCTCCAACGGCGATAGCTATGACCGTTTCCTGGTTCGCGTGATGGAGATTCACCAGAGCCTGCGCATCGTCGAGCAGTGCGTCCAACAGATACCGGACGGCCCTATTCGCTCAGAAGTCCCCTATTTCTTCCGACCACCCCCCGGCGATGCCTACGCCCATGTGGAAGCGTCCAAAGGCGAGCTTGGTTTCTACCTGGTCAGCGACGGCGGAATCGCCCCGTACCGATGCAAGATACGAGCGCCTTCCTTCATTAACCTGACGGCATTGACGGAGATGCTGTTGGGGTGGAAGGTGGCCGACCTTATGGTCATCTTCGGAAGCCTTGATGTGAACATGGGGGAAGTTGACCGATAGCAGGGCGCGCCCTGCACCCGGATTACGGGCCGAATTTGTTTAGGGAGTCCAGAGGGGTTCCCTTCTGGCAAAGGGTTCTGGGAGATGTGCTCCCAGTTTAGAGAGCCAAGGGGGTTCCGGGGGACGTGCCCCCGGTTTAACGGTACCCCCGGGTTAAAAGAGCCAAGGGGGCCCCTCTGGCCATCAGGCCAGGCCCAGACATACGTGCCCCCGGTATAAGAGAAAGAGAGTAAATGGAATCTTCGTTCGATAAGAACGCATTGTTCGCCAACCTCAACGAAATCTTTTTGGACTTGTTACCGGAAAGTTTGAGTTGGATGGCGTATCTCGGCACGGGGCTCACCATCATCTTGATCATGGTGAACGCTGTGTTGATGCTGACTGCGTTCGGGACGTACATGGAACGCCGGGTGCTCGGTAGATTCCAGACGCGACTTGGCCCCAACCGCGTGGGCCCCTTCGGCCTGCTGCAGCCTCTGGCCGACCTTCTCAAACTCATTACCAAGGAAGACCTGAGACCGGAATCCGCGGACAAGATTACCTTCTTCCTTGCGCCAGTACTCATGGTTACATCGATGTTGGCCGTTGTGGCTGTAGTGCCCTTTGGGAAAGACTCATTCCTGGCAGACCTGAACATCGGCGTGCTTTACCTCGTTGGCATACCCACCATCGCCACAGTGTCCATGTTCCTTGGCGGCTGGGGCTCCGGCAACAGGTTTGCGCTGCTTGGCGCGGCAAGGGCTGTGGCCATGCTCATTAGTTATGAAGTCCCAATGATTGTGTCGTTAGCGGGAATACTGATACTTGCTGGAAGCATGTCTCTTGTGGACGTGGTTCAGGCACAACAGATTCCCTTTATATTGCTACAACCCATCGCGTTCTTCGTGTTCCTCGTATCTGCCTCGGCGGAGATGAATCGCTCGCCTTTCGATCTGATGGAAGCGGAGTCGGAGTTGACTGCCGGATTCCACACGGAGTTCAGCGGCATGCGCTTCGGGCTGTTGCAGCTTGCCGAGTTTGGAGAGGTGGTCGTCACGTCCGCCATCTTAGCGACCCTTTTCCTGCGAGGTTGGGAGAACCCATTCATTCCCTCAGACTGGCAGCAGGTCCTACCACCCCAGATATGGCTCATTGGCAAGATGCTCTTCTTCATGCTCATCTTCACGTGGATACGGGCAACGCTGCCCCGAATGCGCATAGACCAGGTGATGGCCTTCGCGTGGAAGGTGCTCTTCCCTCTAGCTCTGATCAACATGTTCGTCACAGCGGCGCTGGTAGTAGCCTGGCCTGACCCCACATACACCCAGCTATGGATGATGGTGGGCGTGAACTGGGCTGTGGCCATCGGCTGCCTGACCGGTTACACCCTTTCCAGGGGACGACATCGACAGAAACCAACAGAATCGGTACGTCTGGTACAACTGCCTTCGGAGGTGTCCTAATGCCCTTCGGATTAGGTATAGCAAAAGGAATGATGGTCACACTGCGGAACCTGGTGCGCAAGCCGGTGACGGTGCAGTACCCGGAGCAGCGTGTGGTGCAGAACCCTCGCTTCCGTGGCGAGGACTTCGTATGGTACGAGGAGCGTTGTACCGGCTGTGCGAGCTGCGCCAAGTACTGCCCCCAGGGCATCATCAAGATTGTGACCTCTCCCAGCGGCGAGCAGACCCAGGAGGGCGAGAAGTACAAGATAGAGACCTTTGATATTGAGATAGCGCGATGCATGTTCTGCGGCCTGTGCGTTGAGGCATGCCCCTACGATGCGTTGCACATGGGCACCGGCTTTGAGCGCGCGATGCCTCGCAAGGCTGACCTGGTCATCACCGTCGATGAGTTGAGGGCGTCGGCCAAACGACCCTCCACGTGGTTCAGGCCCCAACTTCAGGAGCGCGGATACGAGCCTGCCTCAGGTGAGGAAGTCTCATGGCAGGACGCCGGGCGTGAGGCCACGGTGGCTCCCACGTACGACGATATGCTCAAGCGATGGGTGGAGAAACGATGATCGGAGGCATTGAAGAGTCCGGCATATTCACCGCCATCTGGTGGCTCATCGCGATCCTCACTGTGGTTGCTGCGTTGCTGGTAGTGTTCCTCCAGGACCTGGTGAAAGCCGCCATGGCCCTAATCGGCACGTTCCTTGGCATTGCAGGACTGTTCGTGATGCTCAATGCCGAGTTCCTGGCGGTTGTGCAGGTACTGGTTTACGCCGGTGCCGTCTCCATCCTGCTGATCTTTGGCATCATGATGATCCGTGATACCCAGCGTGGTAGCCAGGCAAACAGCCTGCGTATACCGGCCTTTGCCCTTGGTGCGGTGCTTGTGGGCATCATCACGTTCGTGGTTCTGGACACACAGTGGAACCTGTTGGGCGATGCTGTGCTCACACCCGCTGCACAAGCAGGTGTTGAAGAGGCATTCAGCGATAGTCCCCGGGTGATAGGTGGTTTGTTGCTACAGGAGTTCGTGTTGCCCCTGGAAGCTGCTGCGCTGCTGCTGACGGCGACGTTGGTGGGAGCTATTGCACTGGTGAAGGGGGAGTAATGATAGGACTGGAACATTTCCTCATCCTCTCAGCGGTGCTCTTTGCCATAGGACTGTACGGCTCGCTGACAAGGCGTAACGCTATCGCGGTGCTGATGTCCATCGAGATACTATTCAACGCGGTCAACGTGGCCGTTGTGGGCGTGGCCCGGTACACAACACCCTTCGGGCTGACTGCTGACAACGTGGACCTGTTGTTGACGGGTCAGGTCTTTGCTCTGTTCATCGTGACGGTCGCCGCCGCCGAGGTAGCTCTAGGGCTGGCAATCGTGATCACCATGTATCGAAACCTGGGGTCTGTGGAAGTCGGTGAAGCCAACACCATGAGCCACTAGGCAGGGCGAGCCCTGCACCCAAGTTACGGGCCTAATTTGGTTGGGGAGTCCAGAGGGGTTCCCCTCTGGCAAAGGGCTCCGGGAGATGTGCTCCCGGTCAAGAGGAGCCAAGGGGGCTCCGGGGGACGTGCCCCCGGTCATATAAAAGGACACTATGTGGGTTGAGTTCAAAAAAGTTCCAAGCCTGATGATGGCAGAGATGTGGAAGGACACCTTCGAGTCTGAAGGTCTGCCCAGCCGTATCCTGCCGGACGGCGATATCTTGAGTTGGAGTGAGACCGTTCCATTCATTGTCTACGTACCTAAAGGCCGTGAACACGTGGCCGAAGAGATACTGAGGAAGCTGTAGCATGTGGGAATCAGCTGCCTGGGCTATCTTCTTCCTACCAATGGCCTCCTTTGTTCTTATTGCCCTGGTGATTCGCCCGTTCCTGAACAACAGAAGTGAGTTGGCGGGCTACCTCACCATCGGCGCAATCGGTGGTGCCTTCGCCCTGTCGCTTTGGGCGCTCAAGTCCACCACCGGTCACGATCAGGATATTGGTTATGACTCCCATGAGTGGCTCACTGTTGGGAACCTTGAGATACGAATCGGAATTCTGATGAACTCCCTGACGGCCATCATGCTGGTGGTGGTTACGGGTGTCAGTCTGGCAGTCCAGGTCTATTCCCAGGCATACATGAAGGGCGATGCCGGATATGCCCGCTACTACGCGTACATGTCGCTTTTCACCGCTTCCATGTTGGGACTGGTGCTCGCTAGCAGCATCCTGCAGATGTTCGTGTTCTGGGAGCTTGTAGGCCTCTCTTCGTACCTGCTCATAGGATTCTGGTACCACAGGCCCTCCGCGGCACGAGCGGCCATGAAGGCGTTCCTGGTAACGCGACTCGGTGATTTAGGTTTCCTGATCGCCATCTTGTACCTCTTCTTCCATCAGGATGTCTTCAGCAATTCGGGCCTCAACTCCCTTGAGATTCGCGACATTTACATCGCCGTCAGTGGAGGCGTTTTGGGGGTTACGGCTCTCACGTGGCTGGCTATCGGGTTCTTTGCCGGCGCAGTCGGTAAATCGGCCCAGTTCCCGTTGCATGTCTGGTTACCCGACGCGATGGAGGGCCCAACCCCCGTCAGTGCGCTCATCCATGCGGCAACAATGGTCGCGGCGGGCGTGTTCCTGGTCGCCAGGATGTTCCCGGTGTTCGAGGCCTCTGAATCAGCGATGAACCTGGTGGCCATCACCGGCGGTATCACGGCGGTCTTCGCCGCGACGATGGCAATGACCAGCAACGACATCAAGCGAGTGGTGGCCTACTCCACCATCAGCCAGCTTGGCTACATGATGCTGGCGTTAGGAATCGGTGCGTACACCGCCGCAGTGTTCCACCTGTTCAATCATGCATTCTTCAAGGCGCTGCTCTTCCTGGGCGCAGGTAGCGTCAACCACGTAGCTGGCACCTTCGATATGCGGTTCATGGGCGGCCTGCGCAAGGTGCAGCCCTGGACCTACGGCATGTTTGTTGTTGCATCGCTGAGCTTGGCGGGGATATTCCCGTTGGCTGGGTTCTGGAGCAAGGACGAGATACTGGCAGAGGCCTTCCACAACGGCGATTTTGTGAGTCGCCTGGTGTTCGTCCTTGCGATGGCTGCCGTATTTATGA